>JADLDX010000982.1 GCA_020846515.1 Pirellulaceae bacterium | reverse complement strand
CCTCGAGGTTATGAGCCTCGCGAGCTACCGGGCTGCTCCATCCCGCGAGTCAAATACTATCCGAAGCGTATTTTTCGTCTAGGCCAGTTTGGGCAATTTCCGATTTTTTGAGACGTGATGGACTCGGGACGCACACTAAGCCTCTTGAGGATGCTCGAGGCGGCAACGCGCTGGTGCGCAGCGGCAAACCTGACTAGCAGTGGACAATTTCCGGTAATGCGTCCACCGTCTGGTGACGGTGGCTACCTATGGACCGGTCCACCGTCTGGCGACGGTGGCTACGACCAGTCCACCGTCTGCGGTGGCTACGAGTCTGTTCGTGTTGCACCGCTTGCCAGGGATTGCTAGACTCCGCGCATGATTATGCGAAAGTTTACCTCGTACATTCTTTGGGAAGTGGGCAAGCTGTTCATCGTGGCGCTAACGGCGTTCACGAGCCTGATCATGTTGACCGGCGTCGTGCAGCAGCTGGTGACCGAACGACTCAGCCCGCTGGCGATCCTCAGCCTGATTCCGTTCATCTTGCCAATCTCCATGCAATATGCCTTGCCTGCCACGCTCCTGTTCGCTGTGTGCAGTGTCTATGGGCGCATTGCGGCGGATAACGAAGTCCTAGCCATCAAAGCGGCTGGCGTGCCGCCGATGCGCATCATGACACCCACGCTGATCGTCGGATTCCTGTTCAGCCCTCTGGCCGTGTGGACGATGGACCTGGCCGTCTCGTGGGGGCGCCCTGGCATGCAACGCGTGGTCATGCACCATATCGAAGAAGTCGCCTATCACACGCTGCGCTCAACAGGCTCGTATAGCTCGGACAACGGCTTCTCCATCTACGTTGAAGCTGTCGAAGACCACCAACTGATTAACCCAGAAATTACGATTCAAGGTGGCAGCGATGGCCCCAAGACCATCTCGGCTAAAAGCGGTGAACTGCACTTCATTCCTGAAAAGGAAACGCTGCGTATCAGCATGGTCGATGCGATCCTGAACATCGGTACCAGCACGGAAGGACGCTTTCCGAAATTCGAACGCGAGATCCCGCTCGACCAGGCGGCTCGACGCGGTCGAGCCCATGGTCGCCCGGCAGAAATAGCTTTGCGTCAAATTGAAGAAGAGACGATCAAGCAGCGCGAGCTACTGAGACGCAACGAAGAACTGCTGGGCGCTCGCACGCTGATCGGGTTGAGCGTTGGCCGCTACGATTGGCTCGAATCACCACAAATGCACGAAGCGACTGGCCAGTTGCATATGGGCCATGAGCGATTGGCCAAACTGCACACGGAACCCTGGCGACGTTGGGCAAGCGGCTTTAGCTGCTTCTGCTTCGTTTGGCTGGGCGTGCCGCTGGCTATTTGGTGCCGTACCGCCGACTACTGGTCCAGTTTCGGCGTGGCGTTTTTGCCCCTCTTGCTGATCTACTACCCGCTGTTTGCGTTGGGCTTGGAGCAAGCGAAAGATGGTGGCTGGCCGCCCTATAGCGTCTGGCTTGGCAATCTGGCCATCCTGGCCGTCGGAGCCTGGTTCATGCGAAAAGTGCACTATAACTAGTGCCCTCCCAAAATTGAACGTGTCGACGTGTTTAGATCAACACTCATACATACCAAAGCCACACCAACACATCGATTAGCGACAACGAAAAAACGGCGAGTGGAAAAGTGCGTTTCCAAACGCCGTTAGCGGGATTTTTCGATTGTCGCCGATTGTCGCTCGGTCAGTCCATCAATGGTTTGGGTCCATTGGGCTTGATCGCGTCCGCGTGTTAGAACACGTCGGTTAGGAAGTGGTGACCGGAGTGGAATCGACGTTGGCTAGGATATTCGTTGTGCCAAGCGCGATTGTAAACCGGGATCTGCATTTCAGCTGGATAGCGGTAGTACATGCTGTCGCTACTGCGATAGTACTCGCTGCCGTAGAAGTTTTGTGGATAGTAAACGTACGGGTAGTGGTAGAAGCGATTGCAGTCGCGAGAACCAGCGGCTCCACCCCAAGCCTGGCCGTAGGCGTTCATGTTGCCGCCACCGCCATAGTAGAACGGGCTGTAAGCACCAGCGCCCGCGCCGGCACCAGCTCCGCCACCACAGTTGCCATAGATGCAATCATCGGCCGAAACGGTCAAGGTCGCAGCGCAGATCATCGTGGCCGTGGCGATCAGGCTGAGCATTGTCTTGCGAAACATCGGTAGATTCCCTCCCGGGATTGAATTGGTACACGGGACACGGATTGCCCCAAGGCTCGGAATTGTGAATCGGCTGATCGGCGCGCCCGAGTTGAAGGAAAACTCGGCACATTCGTCACCACACGACGACGCAAGACACTGCGCAAACTTTGCGGGCTGATTTCCGAATTAACCTCCCATACGCAGCTGAGGGAGGGTCGAAATACAGAAGCATATCAGCCGCAGGGCGTTAGCCCCGGTTTCCCCTTCGCCCAGCCCTCCCCCTCCCCGCCTGAGCTGACGCCAGGCGACCCTCCCACTGCTACGCAGCGAGAGGGTTAGTTGCTGGGAAGCAAGGAGCTCATCAGTTGACGTTGCATGTCGCGCTGACCGACCACCGCATGTCCACTGGCCCTCCCGGCTGTGCGTCCGGCCAATGACAGCAATGGCTTGTAATAGAAGGGCATGTAAGCCGCACCGGGCAATAGTGAGGTGGCTTGCGATACCAAATCGGCTCCGAAGGCAGAATAAATTTGAGGCGTCAGTTGTTTCTCGAGTTCCCACTCTTCGCGAATGCGAGCATAACTGAGCACATCGTTGGCGACGCGTACGTCCTTTACCAACGGCACGACAGGCAGATAGCAGGCAGCCAAATAGGTTCCAGGATGTTTCCTATTGCGAATGATCTTGGCTTCCGCGGCTTCATATAGAGCCATCGACGGCCGGGTGGAGTTGATCGATAGCGTATTGGTATAGGGATTAAAGCTATCGTAGTGAAAGACGCGTCCTGGCAGCCAGGCATAGCCCAGGTGCGACACAGTCCCAGCTGTATATTTCCAAAATGGATGGATGCGATCGTTCTCACGCAACCGCTGCCATTGAGCAGCAGGATCGTATTGGCGAACATCTATGTGCACATCGGTCAACTCGTTGAGCACCAAATACTCTTGCGCCTTGTAGATCGCCAAGCGACGTTGCTCTTCTGGATCAGGGGTTGGCGATTTGCGAGGTATCCACTGCTTGATTTTGGTGATGGGATAATGCACCCAGCTTTCAACTTTATCTAACTTGGGGTGATCTCCGCCAAAGGTCAGCTCATTTAGGCTACCCAACGCGGGCTTGACATCGGGCCGATTGGGCAGACCATAGTTGTAAGTAGGACTGGCACAACCGCTCCATAGGCAAGCCAATAGACCCAAGGCCGTCCGCGCACTGCGCAGGCGTCGCGCTCCAACCAAGCCGCAGGAGCCTGTGGAACAACGGTCGTACGCCAGTGACGAAACGCTAGTCAAAACAAGATGCCCAGTTGTTTTTGATTTTCATGGAACGGTCCAAGCTGACTTATAACAGTGGTTAATTGCGAAGAGCAAGTCGAGTTTGACAAGCTGCCATCGCCCACGATTCAAAGCGACTCAGTACCCTTGGTGGCGAAGTTGCGCCAAAAGCGGGCCTTGGCTTCCAGACGCCGTTGACCGTTCGAACGAAAATCGTTTTTATAGAAGGACAGTCAACGTTGAGCGTTAATCGCTCTTTCAAAACGTCATGGAACCTGGAACGTTAAGGGGCTACGTGAAGCAACCTCGATCAAACCTGAACGGCGCAATTCGGGCGCAGCCGATCAGTGGGGAACGTCGAGGTTGCTTTACGGACGCTCCTTAACATCCCCAGGCTTTAACTCCTATCTGGACGAGGGCTCGTTGTGGCCGAGTCGCTCCGCGACTAGGGCTCATATGGACCACTCGGGTTCTCATAACCAAATCGCATCTAATCCCAGGCTGCCGACCGAGTCGCGGAGCGATTCGGCTACGATTTGCGGCCGAGTAACACGTTCATGTTCTTCTTGTAAGCTTCCACGCCGGGTTGGCCGTAAGGATTGATTCCAAGCAACCGGCCTTCGATGACAGTGGCTAGCATCATCATCTGAAAGTATTGGCCTAAAGAGGCCTCGTCGGTTCGAGGCATGTAGATATTCGTCGATGGGCGACGATCATCGCGCAGCGCCTGGTTGGTCCCAGCTATAGCGGCCTGCATAACGTCGGGCAAGGTCTTGTTGGCGATTTCATTCAAACCATCGGGATCGCTGGCTCGGCTGCCGATAGCCAACGCGTCGTCACGATAGTTTTCCACGATTAGATTATTGACCAGTTTATCGCGGCGACCTTCTTGATGCTGTTGATGACGAGAGTGGAGATCGCGCGTATTGAGAGTCGTCAATGGCGTGGCACCTTTCTCGAACTTGCCAAGGCTTTCGGCCAACAACTGGTCATACCACATGCCGGCTGATTCGAGCGCTTTGCTCCAAACGCTGAGCAGTCGGATGCTGGCACCGCGTTTGGTTTCCATCAGATGATTAATGGCTGCATACTGCAACACGATGTTCTGTGCAGGCGCCGTTTCGCGGAAGTGCTTGTTCATCGCAGCGGCACCTTGTAGCAGTTCCACTACGTTCAAGCCGAGGATGGCTGCGGGAACGAGACCAACCGCTGACAACACGGAAAATCGACCACCCACGCCATCGGGCACTGGGAACACTTCGGGGCAACCGAGTTCTTTGGCGAAGTTGAAAAGTTTACCGCTATCGCCAGTAACTGGAATCACGCGTTCACGAACCTTGGAGGCGTCCCCACCACAAGCCGATTCCAATGCGGCCAAAAACTGGCGAAAGGCGGCGGCCGTTTCCAGGGTGCCACCGCTTTTGCTGATCACGACGATACCCCAATTCGGCCGACCGCTGTCAGCCGCCTCGCTGGCCAACAATCGCAACAAACCTTGCGACGCATCGTTGTCAACATTGTTGCCTTCAAAGTACATACGCGGGCGACTGCCGCGGGCACCACGCGACAATTCGTTCCAATAGGGCTGGCAACAGGCATCCATCAGCGCGCGTGCTCCCATGTACGAGCCGCCAATGCCCAACACCACCACACGATCCAACGTTTCTTGAAAGCGTTTGGCAATCGTCAAGATACGAGCCAATTCACTGCCGCGACGATCCTGTTCATATTCGGCCAGTAATCGCTCGGGCATCGAATAGAAGGCAGCGTCCAAGGGCTGCTTCGATTCCGGGATCGGCAGTTTACCGGCCAGCATCTGTGTGTCGATATCAACGACTTCGTCACGTAACTTATCCAGCACAGGCCCGAGCGATTGAACTTGTGTTTGGTCAAGCCCAGTACCATCGATAAAGGCTGCCGCTGGATCGAAGCGTAGCAGTTGCATGAGTGTGCATCCTTCGAGACAAATCAGTTAGGAACAAGCGACGTCGTTGCTTGCCTAAAAGATAGCCGATGAGGCAATTCAAGGTAGTAGGCAACACGTGGGTGGACTACTACCTTGACCATTTTGAACGGCCTGGCTAACTGGACCGCGCCACTTTGAATCGAATGCACAGTGATTCGCTACTATTCCTTAGATATTAGCCGTATTGGCGTTAGCCGGCTAACGCTCAGCGGCTGATATGCCTCATCGTTTAACAGTCAGCCGCAGGCGTATCCGGAGGGCGCATAAGCTTCCTGCGGTAGCCAAGAGTAGACTGCCTGGCTCGGGTACCGATACAACACTGATATTGTCCAAGGCGACATAACTAGGCGTATCGAGAAAGTACTCGGGTGGATCGGGCGGAGGCGTATAGTTCGTTTCGCGGGACCCCAAAAACGACAGGCTTAACTGGGAGGCCGACAAAAGCGACAGGTCGAAGGTTTGCCAAGCGCCAACGACATAATCGGTGGCCCCGCGAAAATCAGCTAAGTGGAAATCCATGAACTGAGCATTGGCAGTATTGGTGAAACGCACGGTGAAGAAATCGTCTTGACCGTCGAAGCGCCCCGTTCCACGGCCGTTTCCAAGCGCGGGACCGGCAAAGGGATCTCCCAGGGTCATCGAATTCCAACTGTATAGCGTTGAGGTTAGGCTAAGCGAACCAAAGCGATAGCCGGCATCTGCTGTCATGATGCCTCCGCCACCGACTACTGCCCACGTCGCAGAACCACCCTCACCACTACCGGGCCGGGCAATAAGGTCGTTGCTGTTGTTGTACATTTGCTGTCCCACACCGGGCACAGCTCGCCTTGAATAACCGAAGCCGCTCCAAGAACTACCACCAAAAAAGACGCCGTCGTTCTGGAAAGTTACTGCCCCAGAACGAAATTGACTAGCCGCACCAGGCAACCCTTCAAAGGCCGAATCGGCACTTAGATTCGTAGCCAGCGATCCCTCTTCAAAACTGGAGATGACCACGCCGGCCAGGGCCGACTGCCCCCATAGGGCGAACCACCCCAGACACCATCCCATCACCCAAATAGATGAACTCCAACAAGATATACGCAGCATGAACAATCTCCTTCTTTCGCCCTACATATCACCGACGATCCAGCCATCTCCAAGGGATATCGCCCATGCACTGGGTTAACTTACTAAGCAGCCAGTTAGCCAACCGATGGAGCGCGATCTGTAGCCTTCACAATTGCCAGATAGACTTGGGTGTATGCAGCGCGTGGCTGGTCGGCCACCGACGCGGGATGCCGATAGCCAAACAGCCGGAAAAACATAAGCGACCAGTTCGAGCGTCGACTCTATTGATATGCCTGAAGGTCCCTCGCGGTGTTCTTCGGATCGGATAATCCACCGTCAACTAACGCGCCGGTAGATGGAAGCGATCAACCGAACAATTCTTCACTGCAAAGTTACCCAATCGGCTTGCCGATAGTTTGATGCTCGTCAACTGCAACGACCGCCCCAACCCTGGAGGGCACTTATCGTCTTGCCTTTGGTAGGTCTTCTGACTGACCACTCTATCCTCAGACTCGTTGGCCTTCTCACTCGCACTGGGCGAGCAATGGCGTAATGGACAAGATGAGCTTAGGAAGGCCGCCTGCAAAAATTGCAAACTGCCTGAGTGGCTTACAGCGGCCGGACCGTCCCGGAATTACACCGGAGTTCCCTGTTCACACGTCAACCCAAACAGGCCAACGCGTCACCAAAGTAGCTGCTAAGAAGGTTATATCGCTCGGAAGCCTGAGTCAAGATGCCACCCTGCGTCCAAAGTAGCGGCAGCCTGTGCAAAAATCGTTGGCTATTGCTGATAGAAATGAGCCAAAGGCAGACTTAGTAGGCCTGCTTGATGATATCACGGCCATGGCGCGTGATGAGCGCACCGAGCACTGGTTTTTCGATTTCGTTGTGCAACAACGAAACATGACCGTCCACGAACAAACACATCGCGCCACCCACGTGTTGGCTGCGT
>JADLDX010000981.1 GCA_020846515.1 Pirellulaceae bacterium | reverse complement strand
TCCCGATTCATCTGACAAACGGTTCTGCCAGGTTGCCAAGTAGTCAATGCGCTCATCCAGGCTGGGCAAGTTAAAGTGGTACTTGCGGTCAAAACGACTTGGACGGTCAATAATCGCAGGATCGATGCGATCAGGATGATTGGTCGTGGCTAGTACGATCAGGCCATGATTCTGTTCAAAGCCATCGAGTTGATTCAGGAAGAAAGACCGATTCTCTTCGGTAACAAGCGCATCGAGATCTTCAAGCACCAGCACGCAGGGCCTGAGACCGCGTGCCCGGTCGAATACTTGTTGCCACATCTCATCCGCAGTGTAATAGGGGTGGCTGAGGCTTTGGACATACAGGCTCGAAACAGCCAGCTCCTTGACTAGCGCGCGAACGCAATGAGTTTTCCCGTTACCAGGCGGACCAATCATCAGTGCTCCCCGGCGCCAAGCGATCCCCAGCCGGTTATAACGCTCTTCGGATTTTAGAAATGTCACGAAGTCGTCACGGATGGCAGCCTTCATGTCGTCAGCCAAGACAAGATCTTCGAATGATGCTTGCTGGGTGGCCTGAAACAGTGATTCACTGCGGTTCCACCGGCCGCTCGAAAAAATCAAGATTGCGTTACCGGGGGCGTGTGTTTTTCGCTCGACTTCGAGCACAAATTGCTCAGCAATTTCTGTGGTTGGAGCAATGACCCAGTCGCGACTTTCTCCTCCACAACCCGTTTCCCAGGCGAGATGCACAACGTGGAGCAAATGGCTATTCCATCGAACTTGCCAAACAATTTGGGAATAGCTTTTCGAAAGAGCATCGTCATCTTCGCCGCCCCAATAAAGAGTGGTGTCCGGCCGAGGCTCCGATTTCGGCAGTAACTCACACAGCGATAGCTTCGCAAACTGTTCTAGTTCTAAGTTGCGACACGTTACAACGGATTGGTCGGGGAACGATACGACAATCATGGCCTCAACACGCACGGGCAATGACGCCCCGTTACCCGCTAGAGCATCAGCAAAAAACGTTGATGTAAGCATGGATTTCGTCATGACTGTCTCGCTGAAGATGGAAATGATTGACAATCATTGTAGACAGTTTTGTTAGCTGGTCGGTTCGCCGACGAAATACACTGCCACGTTATTTATCGCGCGACAAGTCCATTGATTTTTTTAATCATTCCTTGTTTCGACAGCGTCTTTTATTTTTTCTCCCACTGGTCGCCCTGTTCGAGGACGCTTTTGACTGCGTCGCCGTCCAGCCACGCTCGCGCCTCGGCATCTTGGCGGAGATAGGCGTCCCAAAACGCCGTGGTGATGGCAAGTATGGCGCGGTGATGATTCGGGTTTCGCCGCACGGTTTCGCTGGGTAAAGCTCGCTCGGTAAACGCTGAGTGTGCAGCGTTGTCGAGTACCAATTGATACTTCGAGCCTGGCGGCAACTCTGGGAAGACGACCAGGCGCGTGCTTGCATCAGCGCCACTGACGGGGTTGTTGTCTTTGGTTCCGGTCAGCAGTAGCCAAGGCGTCTTCACCTGGCCGAATGCCTTTTTCGTATTACCGTTGGCGGGACCGCTAGGGCTCATGATGACAGCTGCCTGGATGCGGTCGTCGGTGAAACCCTTGCCCAGCGGTGGCACTTGTCCACTGACCGCTTGAGTGGTGACGGCGCCAAACGAATGCCCAGACATACCCACGTGCTTTAGATCCAACCTGCCTCCCAACTCATGGGCGCTGTCTCGATTCCAGGCGTCCAGTTGGTCCAAAACCGCCGGCACGTCCTGCACGCGCGCTAGAAATTCTTTTACACTCGCAGCGCTCTTTAATGCCGCCATGCGCTCAGTGGCCGGCGCGCCTTTCCATACACGGTCATCGCTGCCAGGATGTTGTAAGAAAACAGCCACATATCCCCGCATCGCCCAATGCTTACCAAGAAACGCGGAACCTTCGCGATTGCCACCCAGTCCATGACTGAACAGCACCACCGGTACTGGCGATTTGTCAGCCGGCAGATAGACGCGAATCGGAATATCACGCGAGCGCTGCGCGTCTTTAATCGTCAGGTCAGTCTGCGTCGATTTTGCACTGGTTGTCTGCAATGGGTCATAGTCGGCTTGAACGACAGGTCTCGATAGTAGAACCCAGAGGACCACCAGAACTAATCGGTCAAACGAAAACGCGCCTATCATGGCACTTCCCCATCGGAAAACAAAAGTAACGTACAGTTGCCGTCAAACCACGAACGTGGTGTTGGGGGCAATCAAAGATACGATTAACGCTTCATGATCTCGCTGAGTCTGCGGAGTTCTTGGCGACTCAATTGGCCGTTCTTGTCGGAGTCGAGTCGATCGAAGATAGTGCTCGAGGCGGCTGGGTTATTGGCATACTTGGCTTTGACCTCGGCCCGCGATACGCTGCCATCGCCATCGGCATCCAACTGCTGGAAGAGCACATCTCCTAGCTTAGATTCTGCCGCGTTTCCTTCGCCCAAGACATTTCGAATCGCGCCACGCACCCGTCCACGTGGTGACAGGGGCGCTGGATCTCCGGGCTTGGCGCCGGGCACGATGTACTCGACGTAACCCAAGTGCATCTCGTCTTCCGTTTGTGGGCCCCCTCGCACCTCTTGATTAGGATCGGGATTGGCTGGATTGCCGCTGCTGTTGTCATACCACGCCGTGAACCGTAGGGTGTCGCCGGCTTTGATGCTAACGGGTTCTGCGTAGCGATAGAGCAACTGCCAGTTAAAGTCATAACGCGGAATATCGAGCATCGTACGAGTCTCGCCCGCTGAAACCAGATCGTACCTGGCGGCTTTGCCACGCAGGTGCATGTGGGGAAGGAAAGCCAGGACTTGAACATCGGCGGGCACGCGGTTGATACTGGCAACCACCTGGTGATTGTCGGCTCCAGCCGGTATGCGGAAACTCGCGTTGACGACACTCGCCACCAAGACTTCGTGCTTCGGCGGTTGTTTCGCAAAGACCAACCCGATACTGGTGCGATCTTCGGTTGCGGTGCCATTGGGCGTGTAGTGCATTTGAAAGCGCAGACGGGCACCTTTGGGGATCCGTTTGGCATAGCCTTCCGGATAGACCAGCGTACTATTGCCGGGAACATAAATTCCCCAGTAGCCTGATCGTTCATCGGCCGCATCGTCACGCGGGCCATCGTCCTCGTCGGTGCCTTGGACGAAGACCAGCACGTGATGAACAACGCTGGGGTTGCCAGGGCGGACCTCAATCGCTTGCACCCATTGATCTTGATCGAGGTGCGTGTCGACGATCACATTTAGATAAGGCATCGTACCAGTTGCTTTGACCTTGACTGGCTTGGAGAACTCAAACACCGCGTCTGGTTTTCCAATCAGCCAGCCATCGGCAAAGCGTCTTGCTTTGGGAGCTTGATTCGGGTCGCCTGCGGGAGCGTGGTTATCGATCCATGCCAAGAGTTGCTCCTTCTCAGGTGCAGAGAGCGTGCGATCGTTAATCCACGGTGAGATCTTCTGTTCCTCGTGTTTGGCTGCGAACCAAGGCGGCATGATTCCACGCTTGATCACTTCCCGTATCATTGGTGCGTGCGCTTTGGCATCCTCTAAAGTGTCCAACGCGAATGGACCGACTCCGCCAGCGCGATGACATTCAACACAATGTCGCTGAAGCAGTCGTGAGACCTGGTTGTAGTACGTGACTTCCGTGTTTTGGCTTGACTCTGATTTGACATTCAGCGCGCAGCCCGGGGCGGCTGTGGCTGAAACCAACACTGGCCGACCGTCCAATGCGGCCTCCAAAGCGTCTCGTAAATAAGTGAAACGAGGCGCATCGATCGCGTAACCAAAACCATATTGATCATCGATCGCACCGCGATACACCAGCGTATGAGATCGATCGAGTACAAACACCTCGGTGGTGCTGCTGGCCGACAGATGGGAAGCGAATTGATGATCCCGATCGAATGCATATTCGATCGCTGGTTGGAAACGTTTGACCGCGTCCTGCATGTCGGTCGGTTTATCGGTCGCCACGCTATTGACCAACACAAAGCGCACACCGCGCGAGGCATACTCTCGATTGTATTCGACCAGCGTGGGCAGGTACTTGTTACTGATTGGGCATGTGGTGCTGGTGAAGGCGATAACCGTCAATTCGTGCTGGTTGTCGCCATGCAGCTTTCGTTCAGTGCCGCCGATGTCGGTGAAACGAAAGTCAGCCACCCAGCGACCGATACCATGTTCACCAGGCGTGAGCCGTTTGGGCCCTTGGCGAACAGGAGTATCCAGTGCTTTCGCTGGCTCGGCGGGGATAACCTCATCCTTGGATTCGGCTTGCAACTTACCGCCACCCAATATGTTTTTTAATCGTCCGCGGCGGCCAGCCTGTTTCGCTTCATCTTTGGTGATCTCGCCATTGGAGTCTACGTCGAGTGCTTTAAAGATGGCCGCTTGTCGAAGTTCGTCGGGCGTAATTTTTCCGTCGCGATTTCCATCGAGCTGTTCGAATCGCTTTTCGATCTCCTGCTGGGCATAGACTCGCCTGACAGCGGTGAAAGATAAGGCTGCTGTGATGACGCCGATCAAACTGCAGAAAACAATGGAACTACGACACATGAAAGCCTCGTACTATTGGGTTTGTGATTTATGAATTTCCGTGATAAGTAGCAAACCTTCGTCACCAGGTTGCCACTCATCTCATTTTTTCATTAGGACTTGCATCTAATATCTGCATCCAATGTTCTGCAGCCGGTCCGAACCAGTTCCTGATTTGCTCCAGGCGCTGCGCGGCATTGGTCTCGATGGCGAAAATTCGATAGGGTTCGGACAAGTGCCCTTCGGGACTATAAAGCGACTCGTCCGCTCATCGAGACTCGACCAAAGTAAACGTGGCGATCGAACTAGAGCGATCAAACTCGCGTTCAATGACCAGTTTGCGAATGGCTTTGGTTTCTCGATCTATTTCGATCGTGGCGCGTTTGAGCGGTCGGTTGCTCCACTGTTGACGAGGCGTGGCGACGATCATGGTTGTATCTCCAGGCCCATCGGACATTTCCAACTGGCAATGTTTCAGAAAACTCTGCAGCAATGTTTCCAGATTCAGCGAGTAAAGATCTCCGATGTAACGCAGCGGAGCTCCCATTTCTTCCGAATCTAAAACGACCGCACGACGTTGACCCAACGTCAACCACATGGCCCCTGCTCCATCGCGGCCCCAAGTCCACTTCCGAATTCCATTCATCTGCACCCAGAAACGGTCGCCTTGAGTGGCTACGCGCACATCCCTGGGAAGCTCGAGTCGGGGTTGGCCGGTTTCGCCGCGCAGCACCTCAACAACATAGACACGCTCAATGGCTTGAGCATGCGTCTGCATGGCAGCTTGAACAACTTGAGCCACACTAGCGAAGGCTTCTTTTTCACCCTGCAGATTGAAAAGCAAGACGACCAACAGCAGGCTGGCCGCAGCCATCAGCCAACCTGACATCCAAGACCGACGTCGATGATCGACCGTTACAATCTGCGTTTTCGTCAGCGGCTGTATCAGTTCTTGAGCCTGGCCAGGCAGTGGTTGATTTGCCGTAACGCCCATAAGGTCTACGAGAGAAGTCAGCGGTTCTTGACCAAGATTTTCATCCAGCAAGGTATCCAGCAGCAAGTGGTCTACCAATTGCGAACGCAGCGCTGGGTCTGCGTGTAGACACGACGCCAGTTCAGCTACCTCGTCATCAGTCAGCGCGTCATCGAGCAATCTAGACATCAATTCCGAGAAACGAGGCTTCGGGTTCATGTCGCTCCTCCCTCGGTTTGCATCTTTGATTCGATGCAAGCCAGTAGAGTTTGGCGCAGTCGATATAGAGTCTGGCGAATGGATGCTTGTGGTCGACCGATCATTTCCGCAATCGATTCGAGGGCGTGACCGCCGGTGTAACGCAAGTCAATCAGCTGTCGTTGCGCGGGTGGCAATTGATTTAGGCAGCCTTCGAGGGCCTCACGTCGATGGTCGATCTGAGTCAACCGCTGCTCGGCCAGATCAGCAATTTCATCGAGCAATGTTGCATCAAAAACCAATCGGTCCCGCTGGTATTTTCTAATATGGTTCAGGACCTTGAATCGAGCGATTTGGCTGGCCCAGGCCCAAAAGTCGGTCCCTGACTGGAACTCGCCAGCTTTCTCCCACAGCACCGCATTGACTTCCTGAAGGACATCTTCCACGTCCGAAGATCGCACCAATAAACACCTCACCAAACCCCTTAGTCGGGTTTGGAGGCGCGCGATTTGGCTAACGATTTCCGAGTGATCTGAATTCTGCATAAATGTGGCTCCTAAGGGCTAATGTCGGCGGAATCGCGAACATCAACACGTTTAGCCAGAATTGTCGCAGATTTTGCAGGAACTAACCCTCCCAAGCGCAGCTGAGGGAGGGTCGAAAATCACGCGTTAAGCGTAGATTTTCGGGGAGGGCGCGTGCGCCGCAGAGGTGAGTTTGCAGCGAAGTGCTTCTGGCTTAGGTTAGCACTGGGGAGGCCCCCTCCCCGACTGAGCTGACGCCAGTCGACCCTCCCACTGCTACGCAGCGAGAGGGTTAGTTTGCTACTGCAGCCTGTTTTTTCGGGGAGGGCGCGTGCGCCGCAGAGAAGAGTTAGCAGCGAAGAGTTAGCCGCGACGTGCTTCTGGCTTTGGTTAGTACGGGAGGCGCCCTCCCCGACT
>JADLDX010000980.1 GCA_020846515.1 Pirellulaceae bacterium | reverse complement strand
ACCATTGGCCAATCGGCGATCGGCTACTTGCCGATCTCGTCGGCCAAAGCCTTGGCGCCATAAATGCTCCGCAGCGCCTCCAAGACGGCAGCGATGTGCACCGAAACGCTGCGCGATTGGTCTTCAGTGTAGTTGAAGTCGCCGGTTAAACTCTGGATGTTACCATCGAAGATAATACCCACCAGCTTACCCTCGCGATCGACGACTGGGGAACCTGAGTTGCCGCCGATGATATCGGCGGTCGATACAAAGTTGAACGGAGTATCCCCCTTCATCTTGTCCTTGGCCTTCTTCCAGCTTTCCGGCAGGATCCAAGGGTCTTTGGCGGCGTGCTGTTTTTCATGCTCGAAAGCGCCAGACAGGCTGGTACGTGCCGCGATTTTCTGGCCGTCTTCTTCGTAACCTTTGACCACGCCAAAGGCTAAACGCAACGTAAAGGTGGCATCGGGATAATTCGACTCGCCTTCTGTGGCAAACTTGACCTCCGTGATCTTGGCATAGGCTTGCCGCTCGATCTCGTCCAGCTCCTCCTTCTGCAAACGCAGTCGACGGTACTCGGGCTCCATCACCATGGCTAACTTAATCAACGGATCTTGGCTGGCAGCGATCGCCGACTTGCCGCCTTTGGCTAATTCTTTGCGCACGGCCACGTCCATCAGCTTGGTACCTGCGATCAGTTCAGCGGCGCGGTCGCGCGGCGATTTGCCGGCCAGTAGTTGCAACACGAGCGGCGCGTCACCGCCGCGCTCTTCGGCGATACGGCCGAGTTCATCAGCCAACTGTACCCGCTCCAGGTCGTCGTACATCGGTGCGGGTGAGAATAAACTCTGTTCCAGTGAGCTGCGGTTGGAATCGCGAAACTCACGCAATCGCTCGCCGCTGTCCTTGGCATCCTCGCTGCTCATCAGCACCAGCGTCTCGGCGATACCGTATATCTGACTGCGTAGGGTACCGTCTTTGCCCAGCATCTCGCGACGTTTCGTTTGTACATCTGATATTGTCTTCCACGACTCCAAAGCACCTTGCAGTTTGGCGTCCCGACTGGTGGCCGCCGCCTTGAGTGCCGCTTCGGATGCCCGCTTGCTCGTCATGAACCCGGGATCTTGCAGCCCTCCCAACATGCCCATGTAAGCCTTACGTGAGTTCTGGATGCCAAACAGATCGTCCTGACCACGGCGGGCTTGTTCAGGACCGCCAAGAGCATATTGCTGCAACAAATTCTCTTTGCGTCGGAGCAGGTCCAGCGTCTTGGGCAGCCGATAATCGCGCTGATATGCCATGGCATCGGCAGTCAGAATCCGACGAGTGGTGCCAGGATTGCCCGAGACGAAGACCAGGTCACCCTCTTGAGCACCTTGCGGATTTACCGCTAGAAAGTTGTCGATCTTGGCGGGCTGGCCATTTTCGTAAACGCGAAAAATGGTCACGTCCAAGCAATAACGCGGATACTCAAAGTTATCCGCATCACCGCCAAAAAACGCAGTACCAGCTTCCGGGGCCCAAACCAACCGCACGTCGGTATAGGCTTTGTAACGGTAGAGGTGATAACGAGCACCACCATAAAGTGTCACGACATCGCAGCGCAAACCAGTCTTGTCTTTGGCGGCTTGTTCGATTTCCGCCATCGCCTTTTGCCGCTCTTTGTTGGCCTCGGCCGCTGCCATACCAGGCTTGACCACGGCGTTGACTTTTTCGGTCACATCTTCAATCGATACCAGTTGATTCAGCTCCAAGTCCGGTGCCGACAACTCGTCCGCTCTCGTCTTGGCGTAGTAACCGTCCGAGTTGATATTGCGCTCGGGAGTCGATAGCTTGTAGAGCGTATCGGAGGCGACGTGATGATTGGTCAGTACCAGACCGGTGCTGGAAATGAACGACGAGGAGCCACCTGAATTCACCCGTACGCTGGAGAGCATCAAGTGATCTGCCCAGGCCTGTGTGGGCGTGAACTGGTGCTTTTCCTGCAACTGTTTTTTCGGTAGCGCGTTGAACAACCACATGCCTTCATCGGCTCGCAGGCCGGAGGTGGGCAGGCCTGAGATCGGCAGCCCGGTCGTTAACGCACAGGCCACCGCTACGGCTGATGCAACTCGAGACGCGAACAAGCGTTTCATGTTTATTTCCTTATTCCTCAGAATCGAATGAATTAAATTTAGTTGAGCCCAAGTTAAACGCAGCTGGCAGCGGTATTGCGTTGAACGGACCATGTTGGCCGGCTGTGCTCGGATTATACTCCCGTAGATGATGCTCGCCGAGTATCACCTACGCCTGCTTCTGCTCGTTTCCCACCAGGAGTCCTCGCATGCGCGCCATCTCTGCATGGTTTCGGTTTGGCCTAGTTCTCGAAGTGTTTTTCGGAGTGACTCTGGTTATGGGATACTCGACCACCATCGGCCAAGAACCAAAAGCGACGTCCAACCCGATCGGAGGCTATGAACGATCGCCTGGTCCGCCCGAGCAAACACGCAGCGTCACGTATGCTCAGCATGGCATGGCGGCCACCAGTGACTTGCGATCCACTCAGGCAGCGGTCGACATTTTACGCGAAGGTGGTTCTGCCGTGGATGCAGCCATCGCCGCCCATTGTGTCTTGGGCGTCGTCGAACCGATGAGCTGTGGAATCGGCGGTGATCTGTTTTCTATCGTTTGGGATGCAAAGGAACAGAAGCTGGCTGGACTGAATGCCAGCGGACGTTCGCCGCAATTAGCTACGCTGGAAGAATTCGAGAAACGTAAACTCAAGCAGATCCCCGACTACGGCCCGCTCTCCTGGTCGGTACCTGGTTGTGTTGCCGGCTGGCAGGACCTGCACGCCCGCTACGGCCGCTTGCCATGGAAACGGTTATTTCAACCCGCTATCGAGTTGGCTGAAAATGGTTTTCCCGTCGCCTCGGTGATCGCCGTGTATTGGAAAGGTTCTGAGAAACGTTTGCTCGAAACGCCCGAAGCTCGCGATACATTTTTGCTGGAAGGGAAACGCGCGCCCACCGAAGGCGAACTGATGCGCAATCCACGGTTGGCAGCCACGCTAAGGAAAATCGCGGAACTGGGCGCCACGGAGTTTTACAATGGCTCGATTGCCGATGCGATCGATCGCTACAGCGCAGCCCAAGAGGGTGGACTGCTGCGCAAAGGCGACCTGGTGGCGCACAAGAATGATTGGACCGATCCAGTGTCCACGAATTATCGCGGCTACGATGTTTGGGAACTGCCACCCAACGGTCAAGGCATTTCAGTGCTGCAGATGCTAAACATCATCGAACCACATGACGTGCGCAGCCTGGGCTGGGGATCGGCCGCGACCACGCATCTGTTTGTCGAAGCCAAGAAGTTGGCTTATGCCGATCGAGCGCGTTTTTATGCCGATATGTCGATGGCCGATGTTCCCGTAGGCTCGCTAATCTCTAAAGAATATGCGGCCGAACGAGCCAAATTGTTCCAGCCCAACCGGGCGCTGGTGAACGTGCCAGCTGGTGATCCAAAATTGAAACATAGCGACACGATCTACCTGTGCGTGGTCGATAAAGATCGCAATTGCTGCTCGTTAATCCAAAGCAACTTTCATGGCTTCGGCAGCCAACTGGTACCCGGTGAGTTAGGGTTTGCCTTGCAAAATCGCGGAGCACTCTTTGCGCTGGAGCCCGGGCATCCGAACTGCCTGGCTCCCGGCAAGCGGCCGTTCCACACCATCATCCCGGCCATGGTTACCCGCGATAACAAGCCGCAATTTGTCTTTGGTGTCATGGGCGGCGATATGCAACCACAAGGCCATGTCCAGGTGCTGATGAACTGGATCGATTTTGGTATGAACATCCAAATGGCAGGCGACGCGGCCCGCGTGCGTCACGATGGTAGCGCCACGCCCACCGGCAAGTCGGAGGATCCGCCCGGCGGCACCGTGTTTGTGGAAGCAGGTATTCCTCGATCGACGCAAGAGATTCTGAAATTGATGGGCCACACGATCAAGACTGGTGGCAGCATGGGCGGATACCAGGGCATCCTGATCGACTGGGAGAAAGGCGTCCTGCACGGCGCCACCGAATCGCGCAAAGATGGCGCAGCGCTGGGTTACTAAGTCGATCAAGGAAATTAGTTGATATGTCAAGTAATTGCAGGCAGTCGCTCAGTTGCAAGAGTCATGGCCTACCGATGGTATGCGTGAAGCAGATGGTGCGCGCGAAACAGAGTATTGGTAAGACAGCGTGTCTAACTGTGTGCCTGAGCCTGTGTCTGATGGCCGGTGCGACGAGCCAACTCGCCGCGCAAGTGCTACCCCATCGTCAGGCTCATGCGCACAATGACTATCTGCATGATCGTCCGCTGGCCGATGCGCTGGCGCATGGATTTTGCAGCGTCGAAGCGGATATCTTTCTGGTGAAAGGCCAACTATTAGTTGCCCATACTCAACTGGAACTCAATCGCGATCTCACGTTGGAGCGGTTGTATCTCCAGCCGCTCAAGCAGCGTATGCTTGAGAACGAGGGCCGCATCTATCGCGATGGACCACCCTTCGGCTTGCTGATCGATATCAAATCCGAGGCCGAGTCGACCTATCGAGAGTTGCACACGCTGCTGGCCAAATATGCCAGTCTGCTCACGCGCGTCGAAGAGGGCCGGCTGACACCAGGTGCGGTCAATGTGGTCATCAGCGGCAATCGGCCTCAGGAATTGATCGCTGCTCAAGCGACGCGGTATTGTGGTATCGATGGTCGCGTCGGCGATCTGGCAAGCGACGTGTCGAGCCATCGACCGGCTCATTTGCTACCGATGATCAGCGACAATTGGAATTCTCAGTTCCGATGGCGCGGCGTTGGATCGATGCCTGAGTCTGAAAAGCAAAAGCTGCTGGATATCGTAGAGCGCGCCCATAAGCAGGGGCGTGTGGTTCGTTTTTGGGCCACCCCCGAATCGACCGAACTCTGGACTATGCTGTTAGAGGCTCAAGTTGACTTGATCAATACGGATAAACTGGCTGAGTTACAGAAATTCCTGCTGGCCAGGAGTAAAACGCAGGCACGTTAGACTTACAATAATTCTCACGCATACTTTTTGCCTATCATCCCACCTGATGCGACCTACCATGAAAACACTGACCGTTCGTCTGTTGACCGTCGCGCTCATCGCGACCGGCTTGATTACCACTGGGTTGATTGAACCGGCCACCGCGCAGCGCAAGGAGGATCAACCCGATGGACCCGCGCTCAAACCAGCCGTAGCCGCAGAAACATTTACCATCGCAGGCGGTTTGAAATGGACACAGCTACTGTCCGAGCCAACGCTTAGGCAACCGTTATTCTCCACCTTCGATGCGCGCGGACGACTATGGGTGGTGCAGTATCTGCAGTATCCAGAACCGGCCGGTATCAAAGCACTCAGTCGAGATAACTTCTGGCGCATCGTCTACGATCGACTGCCCAAGCCACCCGGGCAAGACACACCTGGGGCCGATCGCATCACGATCTTCCAAGACATCGATGGCGATGGCAAATACAGCGAGCAGGGCGACTTCGTCAATGGCTTGAACATCGCCACCAGCGTTCTGCCCACCGTGGATGGTGCCTGGGTTCTGAACCCGCCGCATTTGCTGTTTTATAAAGATGCCGACGGAGATCTAAAAGCCGATGGACCTCCCGAAGTGCACCTGGAAGGTTTCGGATTGGAAGACACGCACTCGGTGGTCAACAGTTTGTGTCTGGGGCCTGATGGTTGGTTGTACGCGGCGCAAGGTAGTACCGTCACGGCGGCCGTGCGTCGTTATGGTTCCAGCGAACCACCGCAAAAGAGTCTCGGTCAATTGATTTGGCGCTATCATCCGCAAAAACGTATCTATGAAATTTTCGCCGAAGGCGGTGGCAATGCGTTTGGTGTGGCCTTTGATGAAGAGGGGCGAGTCTACTCGGGTCACAACGGCGGCGATACGCGAGGTTTTCATTACGTCCAAGGCGGTTATTTCCGCAAAGGCTTTACCAAGCACGGCAGTTTATCAAATCCTTATTCATTGGGTTACCTGCTGCCGATGCCGCATGTCCCCGTGCAACGCTTTTCACACACGATGCTGATGACCAATGGCACGGCACTGGAAAAAGCCATGCCCGAGGCGGCGCTGTGCGTCGATCCTCTGCATGGAACGTTAGTGCACAGCAAATTATTCCCGATCGGCAGTACTTTCCGCACCGAGGACATCGAACTGGGGGTCAAGACGACCGATAAATGGTTCCGACCAGTTGCGGTCGCTGATGGACCGGATGGAGCCGCCTACGTGAGCGATTGGTACGATTTCCAGGTAGCCCATTTGTATGCCCATGTCGGCAAGTTAGACAAAGATCACGGACGGCTTTATCGATTGGCACCACCGGATGCTCCCAATGCAACTCAAGCTTGGGATGGTTCGCTGGCGACAGCCACCGATCAAGCGTCGGTGGCCAAGTTGATCGAGAAACTCAAGCATCCGCTGCGTTGGCAGCGTTGGCACGCGCGCCAGTTGTTGGCACGCCATCCACTGAAAGCCAGTGCCTTGCCGGCGCTTAAACAGATGCTGACCGAGCGCGATACGGCGCTGGAAGCACTGTGGGCTGTGCACGCCTGTGGTTGGTTGGCCGACTCGATGCAAAGCGATGCACAGTCGCGAGAGCTTATCGAGCCAGCTCAATTGATGGACCATGCCGAAGCCCGAGTGCGTGAGTGGGCCGTGCGCCTGGCGGCTGACGATAACGATGTCAGTGCGGTGACGCAGAGTGCGCTGCGCAAATTGGCTCGTCAGGAGAATGACCCGAGTGTCTTAGTCCAAGTGGCTGCTTCTGCGAAACGCTTGCCAACCGACAAGTGCTTGCAGATCTGTGGTGATTTGCTCGATCGCGACTTACCTACGGACGATCCGTACCTGCCGCTGCTGATCTGGTGGGCGGTTGAAAAGCAATGTGATCAAATTGAGGCGACGGAAGTGGCTCTAGTGACACGTGCTAGTCTCTACGGGCGCGCCTTGTATCAACAGCAGATTGCACCGCGCATCGTTGAACGCGCCGGTAGGGTTGGTGGAGATCGACATCTGGCTACGATTGCCAAGACGTTTGCCACGATCGAGCAACTGCCGCCGGAGAGCCGAGCGGAGTCGGCCAAGGCTTGTATTGCCGGTTTCGAACGCGCGTTCGCTGGTCGATCTCTGTCGGGTGTACCGAACAGTGTCCTGGATGGATTAGCTCGGCTGGGTCAACCTTCGCTGGCGCTGCAATTGCGACGCGGCGATAAGAGTGCTCAAGAGCAAGCTGCTAAGTTGCTGGTCGACGCCAAGGCGGATTTGGCCCAGCGGTTGCAAGTGGCGCGCATTTTAGGCGAAGTGCCTGGACCGGCCGGTCTGGATGCGTTGTTGCTGGTGTGCACCGATGAAAAGGCCAAGCTGCCACTGCGGATGGCGGCCGCCAGCTCCCTGGCCGCGTACAATGATCCTAAGATTGGCAAGCAGATTCTCGATAGCTGGGCCAAATGGCCCAGCGACTTGCGGGCCAGCGCCGGCGCGATGTTGGTCGCCAAACCCAGCGGTGCAGCTAGTTGGTTGGATGCGCTGGATGCTCAACACGTAAAGGCCAGTGACTTGCCGTTGGAAGTGGTGCGTCTGTTGCGTTCGCATACCGATGCGGCCCTCTTGAAACGCGTCGACCAGTACTACCCACCGATCGGTAAAGTGGATTTGCTTACCGCGCAGAAACGCGCGGCTGAACTCTCGCAAACGATCTTCAGCGGCAACGGTGATCCCTATCGCGGCAAGCGGTTGTACAGCGAGTCCTGTGGTCGCTGCCACGTGCTGTTCGATCAAGGTGGTCAAGTCGGACCCAATTTGACGGGCTATCAACGCGATCAACTGAATATTTTGTTGATCAACGTTTTGGCCCCGAACCTCGAAATCCGCGAAGGCTTTCAGGCGATGGTGGTCCTGACCAGCGATGGCAAATTGATCAATGGCTTTATCGAACGAGAGAACCCCGAGCAGGTGATCATGCGTTCGATCGATGGCCAGACGCACATTATCGATCGTGCCGAGATCGAATCGCTCAAACCGCAGCCCACGTCGCTGATGCCCGAAGGCTTGCTGGATAGCCTCACCAGTGAACAGTTGTGCGATCTATTTGCTTACCTGCGCAGTTCCCAGCCTCTGAGCGATGGAACTTGAGTTAGGTAGCTCTGGTACTCTTTTGTAGCCCCGCACTTTTGTAGCCCCGGCACTCCGTGACGGGGCCGTGCGTTGAACTCGTCGGTCAGCCAGTACGCCTGCGGCTGACTGTTAAACAAAGTACGCCTGTGGCTGACTGTTAAACAAAGTACGCCTGCGGCTGACTGTTAAACGAGGCTACATGTCGTAGACTTCGGGGTCGACGTTGGGGGCCTCGGTCATGCGGCGTTTGAGTCCTTTCAGACGGCCTTCGCTACCGCCACCGGCGCCGAAGGGATCTTCGTTGTCCAACAAGTCTCCCATCTCTTCCTCAACTTTGTCGGGATCTTCGCCGGCCTCCATCCGCCGAATGGCCTCTTCCATGCCTTCGCCCATGTTCATGCCGGTCGTATCCATCAAGCGTCGCATCATGCGCGCCATGGCCTGCGGGTCATCTTCGTTCATGCCGTCGGCTTCGCTGGCCAACTGCATCATGGCTTGTTCCATCTTTTCATCATCCATATCCGCAGGCATACCCGCCTCAGGTTCAGCTGAATCGCCTCGTCCTTTGGAGATGGCAAATCGCGACATCTGACGTTGCAGTTTGTGACCGCCATGCTTGGGGCATTTAGGGACCGTCTCGATGTCCACGCGCCGCGCAAAGAAACTGTAGATGGTATGGCAGTTGCGACAATAAAATTCGTAAATAGGCATAGATTAAAGTCCTTATGGTTGTATGTCGTGCAGGTGCTGATCCATTACCGGTTGAGTCAATACGGAAGCGATACTCAATCCATTCGGAGTTACTGCCGAGTCTCGTTTGTCGTTGGGCATAAGCGTCGGATCGACATGCCACCGTTTAGGTTTTGCACTTGTTGGAAGCCTTGTCCGGCCAGCCAGCAGGCGCCGATGTGCGCGCGTTTCCCGCTGTGGCAAATGACGACAGTTGGGGCGAGCGGGTCCAACTCCTGCCAACGCTGGCCAAGATGATCAATCGGGATATGCCGCGCACCGGCGACGGCCGGCAAGCGTTCCAGTTCAGCATTCGAGCGTACGTCAACCACCTGGTAGCCCGATAGATCGATCGCCGTATCAGCCAATCTAGGATAATTTTGCAAATCATTTTGCGCGACAAAAGCCGCCATGTGCACGGGATCTTTCGCTGAGCCAAACGGTGGTGCATAAGCCAAGTCGAGTTGTGCCAGGTCGTGGACAGTGCCTTTAAAGTGCATGAGCGTGGCGATTACGTCGATACGCTTATCCACGCCGGCTTGTCCGACAACTTGAGCACCCAAAATGCGGCCGTCCTCGGGTGCATAGATCAGTTTGATGGTCAACTCTTTTGCACCCGGGTAATAACCTGCATGGTCATTGGCTTGGATCGTGGCGATGTGATGGTCGATGCCCAGAGCCACGCATGTGCGTTCGTTTAAACCTGTGGCCGCAGCCACTAAATCGAACACGCGCACGATGGACGTACCGAGAACGTTGCCGGCTGGCGAACTGTGACCGGTGGCTGCGTGCGCACCTGCCACGCGGCCAGCGCGATTGGCCGGACCGGCCAAAGGGATCCGCTGCGGTTTGTCCAAGACGCCATGTCGCACCTCGGTCATGTCGCCGACAGCGTAGATCAGTGGATCACTGGTCTGCATAAACTCGTTCACAGCCACGCCGCCGCTTTGACCGATGGTTAGTCCGGCCGCTTTGGCAAGTTCAGTGCGCGAGCGCACGCCTGCGCCAACAATCAGCAGGTCGCATTCGATCCTCCGGCCGCCGGTCAGCTCCACGGCCACGGCACGGCCGGCTTCGCTGATCACTTGTTCGACACCTGAACCGAGAGCGAGTTGTACGCCATGGGCTGTCAATTCATGTTCAATCAGTGTGGCCAGTTCACTGTCGAGCGGTTTGAGCACATGGTCGCCGCGTTCCACCAAGGTGACCTGCATGCCCAAACGCTCGAGTTGCTCGACAACTTCCAGTCCGACGAAGCCGGCTCCGACTACGACGGCTTTGCGCGGGGACATTTGTTGGATACAGGCCATGACATGGTCCAGATCCGGCAAGGTCCAAAGTTGGAACATGTTGGATAAAGGCGTAGCCATAAACGGAGGCCGTAACGGCTCCGAGCCAGTTGATACGATCAAGCGATCATAGGGCAGCATAAAGGGCTGACCGCTGCCATGATCGATGCCGCTGACAGTGCGCGCCGAGCGATCGATGGATTGCACTTCGCATTGAGTACGAACGTCGACTTGAAAGCGATCGCGAAAGAGCTCGGGTGTGGCGACGAGCAACTTCTTACGCTCGGCAATTTCACCACCGACATGATAGGGCAGACCACAGTTGGCAAAGGAGACCGCCGGTCCTTTTTCCAACATCGTGATCGTGGCGGTGGCATTGCACCGCCGAGCCCTGGCGGCCGCCGTTGCGCCACCCGCTACGCCACCCACAATCACAATCCGTAATGGTTCTTCTCTGCCAATCATTCGTCCAATCCTTCAGCTGGTACATGGTCGCCGGAAGGATTAGAGCGTAGTGCGCTTGGGCAATTTTGAGTAGTGCCCTGCGGCAATCGTGCAGGTCGCCATGTTGCCATGTCGCCATGTTGCCAGCTCGCCAAACCCAATTTGGCCAGCGGCCATAGACAGAATCGTCTGCCACCCAAACGATCGTGGGATACGAGCGTTGCCAAACCGCGCGTGTTGGCCAACGGCTAATTGACCTACTAAATGACTTACTGATTTACCTCGACGGACTCGGCTTCGGTGGGGCGGATCGATTCGAAGTATTTGCGGACTGTTTCGAGATGTCCCAGGGGCAGAGGTTCCGTATCGAGGACTTCTTCCATCTGCCGACGATATTCGCTGTAACGTTCACTGTAGCTGCGCGAGGCCGATTGCTCACCTTCGGGTGCAGTGCTGGTCTCGCGTTCGGATGGACCATCGCCTTGGATGCCGGTGATGTCCTCTTGCTGACGGTTGGACTCGAGTGAAGTCTTTTCTTCACCGAGCGGTTGATTGGATGCCGACTGGCCGGCCTTATTGGACGGCGATTGCGACTTCTTGGGTGGTCCATTGCTAGCGCACTGGCCCGGGTTCTGGCAGTTGCCTTTGCATTGGCTGAGCCGGTTTAACTGGCTGGCCAGACACTGCGAGATATTCTTTTTCAGGCCTTGCTTTTTACAGACGCCAGCCGCTTTGCATTGACCATTTTTGCACTGTGACTGGTTCTCGTTCTCCAAGCCCTCTTGCATCTCTTCGGCCGCTTGGGACAGTTCACCCTGTTGGCCTTCGCCCAGCTCCTTCTTAAATTTCTTCAGGTTGGCTGCTACCGCATCGCGTGCTGGGCGATCAAGTTTCTCGGCATCGAATTTTTCAAGCTCTTCAGCAGCCTTATCATACTTGCCTGCCTTGAGCATTTGTGCCAAGGCTTGCATGGATGGGGCCGGTTGCAAAGCAGCTGCGAACTCTTGCAGTTGTGCATCGACTTGTTGCAGATCTAGTTTCTCCAGCGCGGCGGCCAACGATTGTTGCATCTCCGAGATTTTGGCGAGCGCTTCGCGTTGATCGATTTTCGGACTCTTGAGCTCCGCGACCATTTGCTCAAGTTCTTCAGTCAGCTCTTTCAGTTCAGGCTCAGGATGTTTCTCAGCCAGCTCGCGCAGATCTTCCAGCATGGTCGCTTCAAGTGTGGTCGCTTGGTCGTTGACCACTTGCTGCAGTTGAGCTTGAGCCAGATCGATGGTCTCGGGCACCCGTGGCACGCAGACCAATCCCACCATGATCGCCATCAAACAAACTGAGGTCGCGGTCCAGCGCGGCAAACGCAGCGGCAATACTTCACGAGCCGCAACCTGCTTCAGCCGTTCCAAAGCATCGCTCAGTTGCAATCTGGCCATCGCATCGGGGTGCTGCCGCTGTGCAAAGGAGAGTGCCGTGACGGTCCGATCTTGGAGCTTGTAATGTGTGTCGACCAGGCGGGCGGCTGATATTGAACTGACTGGTGCCAGCCACCCGGCAACGCCAGCGGTCATGGCACAGGCCAGGATGGACAACCAACTTGCCAGCGGCCAGATGGGTTGACCCGTCAAGCGGGCGGTCTCGAGTCCCACACCAACAATCGCGCCCAGCAATGCGCCGGTGACCAGCCACTGAACGGCACGAACGGTGCGTTGCCGCCGCCGGACTGCTGACAATCCACTTTGCAATTCTCGCAACATTTGGCGGCTCCATTACAGGATTGGGCGCAATCGGTTAGGACCCATTGACCAGCTAAAGATCAACACCACCACTATGGTAGTGGATTTTACCCCGCGGCCGCAACCAGATTTACATGAGTCCGGATTACCCGAAGGGCTTCCACACAAGGAGCGAGGTCGATTTTAAATGGCAGCATTAACCATACAAGCGTCAAACTAGTGTGGATTTCGTGTCAGTCGTTGGTCAATTGTTGGATGTTGGCAGGTACCCGGTCAGGGGTGGCCGATGTTTTAGGGGGGCTCCGCTGGTGAACGTAACGCTGTGAAGCATTTTAGAAGCGGAACGGCGCAAGCCGTCCGGTATATCCCGGTAGTTATAGGAACCGGAGGGCTT
>JADLDX010000979.1 GCA_020846515.1 Pirellulaceae bacterium | reverse complement strand
GTCCCCGTGCCTTGGCCTCGCAAAAGCTAGCGTTGCCTTCAGAGCTTGGTCGGTCAGGGAAGAGTTGACGCGCCGACCCACCGGGGCCCCACCGGGGACACACACAATCGTCGTTTGCTAGCATACGGGGAGACCCACCGGGGACACACACAATCGTTGTTTGCTAGCATAAATGCACTTTGCCTGTGTCCCCGTGCTGTTGTCCATCTGTCCCCGTGCTGTTGTCCAAACGCTGGCATTGCCTCCAAAGCAGGGTCGGTCAAGGAAGAGTTCACAAGCTGGCTACCACCAGGGACACACACTATCATCCGTTGCTAGCATAAAACCAGTTTGCCTGTGTCCCCGGGCGCTTCCCCGGGCGATTTCGTCACCGGGCGATTTCGCAAACGCTAGCATTACGCAAACTCCCGGAGACACACACCACCGTTCGTTGCTAGCACAAACCCGAAATGTCTGTGTCCCCGTGCCTTGGCCTCTATCTTAAATCCACGCTTCAGTGGTCCAGTTTTTGGGGTCCACTTCACACATCTTCCCAAGTTCCGACCTGAAAGCGATAGTATTTAAGATCCTTCAGGAGTTGCTCGGAGCGCCAGTTACGCCCAGAGATGAACTACTGGTGATAGATATCGCTGTCCTGGTGGCACAATTGGCCGAACTTCAGCATCGCTTGCGTGCCCGGCTAGTGCCGTAGCTCGTGCAGCTGTTGCAGCTTCCTGTGCTACTTGTCCTTGCTACCAGCGCATCAGCGAGACTACACCCGGCAGGGGTAACGATGGACGGCATCCATGGAGAGTGACGAAAGCAAATGAATCACACGAAGATACTCTCGGTTTTGTTGTTCTCAGCCACAGTTTTTCAGTGCACAAACGCGCTCGATGCCCAGGTCGTAAAGCATACATCCAATGACTCAAGTGCCAGGTTTCGCGATGTTAGTGATAAATTGTCCGTTACCACACTAGTTGTGAATTGGACGCCTTCCAGCATAGCTCTTACGAATACAGAGGTGATTGAGGGAGTCAAAGGCTTCGAGAATCTGGAAAACCTAATCTTGATGAGAACTGACGTCACCGCCGAGGTCCTGAAGTTAACAAACCATTTACCCAAGTTGAGGCGAGTGGCGATCATTGGTGGGCATGTCGATTCGAGGGAGCTTCGAGATTTTGTAAAACAGTCAGATTTGCAGTTTTTGCTTTACTGGAAAGATTCTTCTTCTGCAGTTGGCTTCCTTAATTCGCTGGCACCAGAGAAGCCGTCTTCAATCAAGGTAATAGATTCGGTCGATGTAAAGAGCTATGTAGTTATTAGTGGATGTCCGACTGGATTACTCCTGGAAGAGATGAGAGTCATTCGTCCACGTAAAGAAGCAGGAATCCCAAGACAACCACCGGAGAACGAATAGTGGCTTGGTGCGGAATGACAGCATGTTGCAGCGATCACCGGCTGGGTAACAGGTGGCGAAATACCGCAGGCGACGGTTGTCGGTGATGCTTTTAGGCTCGCGCTGCAGTCCAAGCCATGCTGCCATCGGACCGAGTACCGAGACGCAATTCATACCACAGCCTGGCGTCAATCGCCGCCTGCTCCAGTGTGGTAAAACGCTGAAGATGCAGGGAATCCGCGAGCAAGATCGCAATTCGCAGGAAGGCCGACGCTGCTGCGGAGGATCGCCGCAATTCGCGACTGATTGGCCTTGTCGCTTCCATCTGAGTTTGCGTTACTGTGTTCCCTAACTGGCGGAAAAAAGAGACCTGACCCCTTTTCGACCTGCCCCCTTTAACCGACCTAGCACCCTGGCTTGCAGATAGATTAAGCTATC
This sequence comes from Pirellulaceae bacterium, assembly GCA_020846515.1. Lineage (GTDB taxonomy): Bacteria > Planctomycetota > Planctomycetia > Pirellulales > Pirellulaceae > Aureliella. The sequence continues at coordinate 10,679 of JADLDX010000979.1, read as the reverse complement.
GGACTGTTGAAACGAGCCAAGGGCGGTGGTTCGATTCCCGTTTCCAGTGCGAGGAATTGAACGAGAATGCAAGCAGACCATACATTTCATAAGTACGACCGGGAACAGTTCTACGACGAACTGTTTGACCAAAATGGTCAACCCCGCATGGGGGCGCGCGTACTGATCAATCGAATCAATGCGTTGCCTCCAGGCGAACTAAAGCAGCGGCAATCGGCCATTGATCGGGCGCTGCTGCGCATGGGCATTACGTTTACCGTTTACGGAAACGAACAAGGCACCGAGAAGATCTTTCCGTTCGACATTGTGCCCCGCATTGTCGAAGCCGAAGACTGGCAGGTCATCGAGGCCGGTCTCAAACAACGCATCGAAGCTCTCAACCGCTTCATCGCCGATGTGTACCACAATCAAGAAATCATCCAGGCCAACATCCTGCCCCGGGAAATCCTGGCCAAAGCCAAGTCCTATCGCCAACAATGTCAGGGCCTCAAACCGCCACACGGCATCTGGTGCCATATTACTGGCACTGATTTGATTCGCCACAGCGACGGCAAGATCTACGTGCTCGAAGATAATCTGCGTTGCCCGTCAGGCGTCTCGTATGTCCTGCAAAACCGGATGGTCATGAAGAGCAGCTTTCCGCAAGCCTTCAAAGACTCCTGCGTGCGACCGGTGGATAGTTACCCCAGCCGTCTCTACGACACACTCTCCCACCTATCCCCCTCGCAATCTCCGACCATCGTCGTCATGACGCCCGGCATTTATAACTCGGCGTACTACGAGCATGCGTTCTTGGCCCAGCAGATGGGTGTCGAGTTGGTCGAAGGCCGCGACCTGGTGGTCAAAGATGGTTACGTCACGATGCGGACCACCGACGGTTTCCAACGGGTGGATGTGATTTACCGTCGCATCGACGACGATTTTATCGACCCGCAAAGCTTTCGCGCCGATTCGATGCTCGGCGTGCCTGGCCTGATGGAAGTCTACCGGCGCGGCAACGTCGCCCTGGCCAACGCGCCCGGCACCGGTGTCGCCGACGACAAAGTCATTTATGCCTATGTCCCCGACATGATTCGCTTCTACTTGGGCGAAGAACCAATTCTTCCCAACGTGCCCACCTACGTGTGCGAACGCCCCGAAGATCGCAAATATGTCCTGGCCCATCTGGACGAATTGGTCGTCAAAGCCGCCAACGAAGCCGGCGGGTACGGCATGTTGATCGGACCGCATTCGACTGCCGAAGAACGCGATGAGTTCGCTCACCGGATTCAGGCAGATCCACGCAATTACATTGCCCAGCCGACACTGGCCCTGTCGCGCGTGCCCGTCATGGTCAACGGTCACTTTGAAGGCCGACATGTCGATCTGCGCCCCTATGTGTTGTATGGCAAAGAAATCTGGGTCCTGCCCGGCGGGTTAACGCGCGTTGCCTTAAAGAAGGGGTCACTCGTCGTGAACTCCTCGCAAGGCGGGGGCAGCAAAGATACCTGGGTCGTAGCCGCTACCGAAAGTGAAATGGACGAGTAGTTGTTGGCTATCAGGCCATTATGCTTGAGGCCATCAAGCTCGAGGCTTATAGCTTCAAAGGCTTCACCCCTGGTCAAGCCTGAGCACACCCGAGCCCTGGCGACTGAAACAAACTGTCCAGGCTCGAGCCTGTTATCCATAACTGTCCACTGTCCGAAGTCATCGCCCGAAGTCACTGCCCGAAATCGCCGCCTGAAATCACCGAACCGGAGTTCCCCAATCCACTATGCTCAGCCGAGTCGCAGAGTCCATTTACTGGATGGCGCGTTATATCGAACGCGCTGAAAATCTAGCCCGCTTCATCGACGTCACGCTCAACCTGATTCTCGACCAACCGACATCACAAGTGCCGCAGTGGGAACCGCTGGTCAATACGACTGGCGACGAGGAGTTCTTCAAGAAACACTACGGAGTCGCATCGGGTGAAAACGTCATCCGCTTTTTGACTTCCGATGCCAAGTACTCCAATTCCATCCTGTCCGTGCTGCGCCTGGCCCGCGAAAATGGGCGGACGGTGCGCGAGTCGATCTCGTCCGAAGCCTGGGAGGAACTGAACGAGTTTTATCACTACGTCAACGCAGAAGCCAAATCGGACACGGCGCTCAATTCGCCCAGCGATTATTTCCGCAACGTCAAACAACATGCCCACCTATTCAATGGAATCCTGGACGCAACGCTCTCGCATGACGCGGGCTGGCATTTCGCCAACCTGGGTCGATTGATGGAGCGCGCTGATAAAACCAGCCGCATTTTGGACGTCAAGTACTTTACGCTCCTGCCATCTGCCGCCGATGTGGGCACCACCATCGACGATCTGGGGTGGTCAGCGGTTCTCAGGTCCGTCAGCGGATTTGAAATGTATCGCCGACGATTTCGAAGTTTGCGAGTGAAAAAAGTCGTCGACTTCCTGATCCTCGATCGCGCTTTTCCGCGAGCTGTACAATTCTGCTTGTCAGGCGCCGAGTGGTCGATGCGCGAGATTACTGGCTCGCAACCGTTAACTTACCGCAACGCCGCCGAACGACGCTTGGGTAGTCTCAAAGCCGAATTAGCTTATACCGATGTCTACACAATTATCGCACGCGGTTTGCATCAGTTTATCGATGACCTGCAAACCAAGATCAACTCCATCGGGGAAGGTATCCACGAAACATTCTTCGCTATTCGCCCAGTCGAGAACACACAAAGTCAATTGCAAAAACAAGCTTAACCGCGCCGCCTGCTACACCAACTGGTAAAACCAACTGGCACAACAAACTGGCAACCCAGTGGCTCAGTTGGCCAGAGAAACAACCGGCTCGCCAGACCTCGCGCGTGGGACGCGCGACCAGAGCTGGTTCCCAACAGGATGCGACTAACAGGCGGCGACTAACAGGAGGCCATCGCTGGAGGGTAATCTGGCTTAGAGCAACGCCGCCTGGCTGCACTTGATCACTTGACCCGCTTCACACGAATTCACCTTTTTCTACAAACGCAACTTTATGGCTATCCGCGTCGCTTTACATCACGTCACCACCTACCACTATGACAAGCTGATCAACCTCGGCCCACAGATAATTCGTCTGCGTCCCGCTCCCCATTGCCGCACGCCGATCGTCAGCTACTCGCTGAAGGTCTCGCCGCACGAGCATTTCGTCAACTGGCAACAAGATCCCCACAGCAACTTTCAAGCCCGCTTCGTCTGTCCAAAACCGACGCGCATGATGCGTATCGAAGTGGACGTGGTGGCCGAGATGACGGTCATCAATCCGTTCGATTTTTTCGTCGAACAAGCGGCCGAGGAGTTTCCGTTTGAGTATGACGCGTCGCTGATGCGCGACTTGCGTCCGTTTATGGAACTATTACCGCTAGGAACCGAAGGCAAGAAATTCCTGGCCAGTCTTGATCGCACGCCACGCCGCACGGTGACCTTTCTGGTCGACCTCAATCGGCGAGTTCAAGAGGAAATCGGTTACACGATACGGCTGGAACCAGGCGTCCAATCGGTTGAAGAAACATTAAAGATCAAACGTGGTTCATGTCGCGATTCAGCCTGGTTGTTTGTGCAAATGGCTCGGCAGCTGGGCTTTGCGGCGCGCTTCGTATCCGGCTACCTCATTCAGTTAACGGCCGACGTCAAAAGCCTGGACGGACCATCGGGTCCAGAAAGCGACTTCACCGATTTGCATGCTTGGGCTGAAGTCTTTATTCCCGGCGCGGGCTGGATTGGACTGGACCCAACCTCAGGGCTGATGGCTGGCGAGGGACATATCCCGCTGGCCTGTACGCCGGATCCGCAAACCGCCGCCCCGATCAGCGGCGCTCTGGCCGAATGCAAAGTGGACTTCGAGTTCCAGATGAATGTCACACGTGTGCATGAAGATCCACGCGTCACGAAACCGTATACGCCCGAACAATGGAAAGCCATCGAGACGCTTGGGCATCAACTGGATCAACGTCTGCAAAGCGATGACGTACGATTGACGATGGGTGGCGAGCCAACCTTTGTGTCGATCGACGACATGGAAGGTGCCGAATGGAACTCCGCCGCCGTTGGACCACACAAGCGTCGATTATCGGAAGTGCTGATCAAACGGTTGCGCGAACGTTTCGCACCCGGCGGACTGTTGCACTATGGCCAAGGCAAATGGTATCCCGGCGAATCATTGCCGCGCTGGTCTTTGGGCTGTTATTGGCGCCGCGACGGCTTGCCGATTTGGCAAGATCCCAAGTTGATCGCCGATATCGACCATGACTACGGCTTGGGTCTAAGCGCTGCAGCCCGCTTTACCGAACACCTGTCGAGCGTTTTGAACGTCACGGCCCAGTTCATTCGACCGGCATACGAAGACATCGCGCACTATGTGCTGAAAGAAGCTCGACTGCCCGTCAACGTTGACCCACGCGATCCGAAACTAAAGGACCCCGAAGAGCGGGCGCGCATGGCCAAGGTCTTTGAACGCGGCATTGAGAAACCGGTCGGTCTAGTCCTGCCTCTACAACGACAGTGGTGGCAATCCAAACCACGCTGGGTCAGCGGACCATGGCCAACGCGTAGCGAACGCCTGTTCTTGTTACCAGGTGATTCGCCGATCGGCTTGCGCTTGCCATTGGAAGCCCTGCCAGTTGTGGCCAGCCATCAGATCCTTCAATTCACACCGGCCGATCCAACTGCCGCGTTGCCGCCACTGCCGCATCCCCTGGTGCGCAAGCAAGATTACCTCGATGCACCGAAGAGCCCCTCGTCGATTAAAGGAATTAGCGAGCAAGAACGGCCCGCGCCCGTGGACCACGGCGGCGATCAACTGCCGGAATCGATTGTTGAAGCCGACGGGACGGTCACCGGTGGCATGAGTGTTCGAACGGCGCTGTGCGTTGAACCACGCCATGGACGTCTGCATATATTCTTGCCACCAGTTGAATCATTGGAAGACTATTTGGAAATCGTTTCCGCCGTTGAGGCTACGGCGGATCATTTACAAATGCCAGTGGTCGTCGAAGGCTACTTGCCACCCAATGACCCGCGTTTGAACAATGTCAAAGTCACGCCCGACCCCGGCGTGATCGAAGTCAACATTCACCCAGGCGCGACCTGGTCAGAACTGGTAGAAAACACAACGATTCTTTATGAAGAAGCTCGACTGACGCGCTTGGGTACCGAGAAATTTGACTTGGATGGCAAGCACTCGGGAACCGGCGGCGGCAACCACGTGGTCATCGGCGCCGCGACGCCGCTGAACAGTCCCTTTCTGCGTCGCCCCGATCTACTGCGCAGTTTAATTGGCTACTGGAATAACCATCCGTCGCTTTCGTATTTGTTCAGCGGTCGGTTCGTGGGACCTACCAGTCAAGCGCCCCGCGTCGATGAAGGTCGCTTGGACGCCATCTATGAACTGCAGTTGGCTTTTGATCAAGTGCCATCGGCCGGTACCTCGTGTCCACCGTGGATGGTCGATCGCATATTTCGCAATCTGCTGATCGACTTGACGGGCAATACGCATCGAGCCGAGTTCTGTATCGACAAACTCTATTCGCCTGACAGCAGTACTGGTCGGTTGGGTTTGTTGGAGTTTCGTGGTTTTGAAATGCCGCCTCATGCGCAGATGAGTCTGACGCAACAGTTGTTGATTCGCGCTCTGGTGTCGCACTTCTGGCGAGAACCCTACTCGCGACCACTTACCGTCTGGGGAACCGCTTTGCACGACCGCTTTATGTTGCCCCATTTTGTATGGGAAGACTTTGCGGACGTGCTGGGCGAATTGCAAACGGCGGGCATTGCCATTGAGCGTGCTTGGTTCGCGCCGCACTACGAGTTCAAGTTCCCGATCATCGGCGATTTAAATTTTAAAGATTTATTTGTCGAGTTCCGAACGGCCATTGAACCGTGGAATGTGTTGGGCGAAGAACCCGGAGGCGGCGGCACAGTGCGATTTGTGGACTCTTCAGTCGAAAGATTACAAGTCAAGGTATCTGGACTATACGGTGAGAGATTTGCTATCACTTGCCAGGGTCGTCGATTGCCATTGCACCCGACCGGTGTTCCAGGAGAATATGTAGCGGGCGTTCGCTACCGCGCTTGGGCACCTCCGAGTGCATTGCATCCGACCATTCCCGTACACACGCCGTTGGTTTTCGATATCCTGGATACATGGACCAATCGATCCTTGGGCGGTTGCACATATCACGTGTCCCATCCGGCAGGCAGAAACTACCAAACTTTCCCAGTGAACGCATTTGAAGCAGAAGCACGGCGCGCGGCTCGATACTTCCGTATGGGGCACTCGCCAGGTTACCGGACGCCTCCGACCGCCGAACGGAATCCGGCCTTTCCGCTAACGCTCGACCTGCGTCGGAATCCTAATCGCTAATGAATGCCCCGGCCGAGAACGTTTCCTTTACCGCGTTGTTTTCCGACTACAAGCAGCGCGCAGGGTCGTACGACGAAGCCTTCCATGACGGACAACTCCGACCACATTACAAAATGCTGGTCGGCCACTTGGATACGCTGGGCGTTGATTCATTGAAGGCGCGTTGGGAACGGGCGCAGCGTCAAATCAGCAACGATGGCGTCACCTTCAGCACGCGTGATGCGGGCGATGCAGCCACGCGTCCGTGGCGCTTGGACGCCATTCCAGCCTTGCTGACTGAACAACAGTGGTCGGGCATCTCAGCCGGTCTGATTCAGCGGGCGCGGTTATATGAAATGATCCTGGCCGATCTGTTTACGCATCGAACTATCTTATCCGACGGTTTATTGCCACCGGAAGCCCTGTTTGCCAACCCCAGCTTCTGCCCGGCCTATCAGAATCTCAACAACAAAGAGCAACGTTATTTGCAACTGTTCGCGGCCGATATGGCCCGAGCGCCCGATGGTCAATGGTGGGTCACGGGCGATCGCACTCGAGCCCCATTCGGATTAGGGTACCTGCTCGAGAATCGCATTGTTACCTCGCGAAATCTGCCTGTGCCGTTTCGTAAATGCCGAGTCCAACGACTGGCTCCGTTTTTTAAAGTGCTCCGCGAGTCGCTGCGGGATTTAGCACCACGCTCGAAAGATAACCCACGCATTGTCCTATGGACCAAAGGGCCCAAGAGTCAGTCGTATGCTGAAGATGCTTATCTAGCGCGATATCTGGGTTATACGCTGGCCGAAGGTGACGACTTAGCCGTGCGTGAGAATCGAGTCATGCTCAAGACGCTGGGCGGTCTGTTGCCAGTAGAAGTCTTGCTGCGTCGACTGGACGACGACGATTGTGATCCCGTGGAATTAGCAGACGCCTCGGGTTCAGGCGTATCGGGCTTAGTCGAAGTTTTGCGTTGTGGTGAAGTCTCGGTGGCCAACTCGCTGGGCAGTCGCGTCGTCGAATCGCCGATTTTTTTACCGTACATTGCCAACATATGTCGTCAACGATTTGGCCAGGATCTGCTGATACCCACGGTGCCCACCTGGTGGTGCGGCGAACGGGAATCCCGCGATTATGTGTTAGCCAACTTAAATGAATTACTGGTCCGTCCAGCCTTTCGCACATTCGATTCGCCAGCGACCTTGCCTGGTCAATTGAGCGCGGCGGCGCGCGCGACGTTAATCGCGGAATTGCATGCCAGGCCCTGGGCCTTTGTGGCGCAGCAACCCCTCGGGCGGTCGACCGTGCCGGTGTGGAGTGAGGGTAATCTGCAACCCTGGTCTTTTGCGCTGCGTGGATTTGTGGCTGAGCAAAATGGCGAGTATGTCACGTTGCCCAGCGGCCTGGGGCGGGTGGCCTCCGACCCCGCGGCTTTGGAACAAGTGATGACCGCTGGCGAACTCAGCCAAGATGTGTGGGTACTGTCAGAAAAGCCGGTGGAAGATTTTACCCTGCTGGCTCCCACCAAAGACAACCTGGCTCTGCGCCGCAGTGGCGATGATCTGCCCAGTCGCGTGGCCGACAATCTTTTTTGGTTAGGTCGCAATGTAGAACGTGCTGAGGCTCAGGCCCGGCTCTTGCGCACCGCCTTGATGCGATTAACTGGCGAACGCGAAGACGTACCCGAAATGCCAGTCCTGCTGCGCGCTCTGGCCGAACGGGGACAGATTGAACCGGACTATGTTATCGAAGAGTTGAATCAGAACTTGCCCGAAATCGCCGAGATGTTACCCAGTTCAGCCTTCGACGAACGGCCTGCGTTCAGCCTGCGTGCCAGCATCCATGAAGCGGTGCGCATCGCGTCCACAGTGCGTGATCGTGTGGCGTTGGACTTGTGGCGTATCGTCACACGTATCGAAGAGACCAGTCGCGCGCCGAAGGGCCGCAAGGCTGATGCGCCCGAGGCGATCGCCATGTTGGACCAATTGGTCACCGAGTTGGTAGCCCTCTCAGGCCTGGCATCGGAGAGCATGACCCGCACACAAGCCTGGCGGTTCTTGGACTTGGGGCGGCGCATTGAACGCGCTACTCAAACGGCCATCTTGTGTCGTTCCACGATGGCCATTCCCAGTCCGTATGAAAGCGATGTGCTGGAAGCCGTATTGGTGACCATCGACAGCGTCATGACCTATCGCTCGCGTTATTTGGCCAGTATTCAACCGGCGCCGGTGATCGACTTGGTGATTACCGACGAGACCAATCCGCGTTCGATTGTTTATCAGTTGGCGATGATCGGCGCGCATGTCGATCACTTGCCGCGTTCCACCGCCGACGGTCCGCGCTCGATGGAACAGCGGTTTGCGCTAGCGCTGCTCAACGCTGTGCGGTTGGCAGATCCGCATGAACTGGCCCGCGTCGACCAGCGACAGGCTCGTACGACGCTGAACAAATTGTTGGATCGCGTCGTCGACATTTTGCCCAAGTTAGCTGATGCCATATCGGGTAAGTTCCTGATACACGCCGGACAGCAAAGGCACTATGCGGCCGGACAGGATGCGCCACGATGAAATACAAGATCACTCACACGACGACGTACATTTACGAATCGCCTGTACGAGTCTGTCATAACCTGGTCATGCTGACACCGCGCACCGACGCGCATGTGCGTGTGCATTCACATCGCTTGACCATTTTGCCTCATCCACAACAGCTTCATCCGCGCGAGGATTTCTTTGGCAATCGCTTTCATGCATTTTCCATCGAGGAGAATCATCGTCAGTTAAAGGTCACGTCGATCAGCCGCGTGCGCGTTCTATATCGCAAACCGCCATCGGCAGAACTTACCAGGCCCTGGGAACAGGTCGTGGCGGCCATTGCCGGCGGTCCCATTGGCAGCGCGATGCCCGTTTATCGGGACCCTGCCTGGCTGGAAGCGACCAAGTTTCTGTACGACTCGCGCAGGATCCAACGTTCTGCAGCCTTTGCAGACTATGCCTTACAAGACTTTACGCCAGGTCGCCCGATCTTGCTGTGTGCTCAAGCGCTGATGCAACGTATTCACAAAGAGTTCAAATACGATACGACAGCCACCTTCGTCAACACGATGCCTCAAGAGGCGATGTCGATCAAACGGGGTGTGTGCCAAGATTTCGCGCAAGTAGCTATTAGCTGCCTGCGATCGATCGGCCTGGCAGCGCGGTATGTCAGTGGTTATCTGCGCACGATACCTGCTGAGGGCAAACCCCGTTTAGTCGGTGCGGATCAATCGCACGCCTGGTTCAGTTTGTACTGTGGCGCGGAGACGGGTTGGATAGATCTGGATCCCACAAACAATTGCATGTGCTCGAATGACCACGTGCCCATCGCTTGGGGCCGCGACTATCAAGACGTCGTCCCCGTCCGCGGCGTCTTTCTAGGCGGCGGTCAACACACGCTCAAAGTCAGCGTAGACGTCCTACCGTTCAGCAGTCAGCAGTAGACGTACTCTCGTTTAACAGTCAGCCGCAGGCGTACTCGTTTAACAGTCAGCCGCAGGCGTACTCGTTTAACAGTCAGCCGTAGGCGTACTCACAGCAGCACGAGAGTCAAGACACGTACGAAGAAAGTACGCCTGCGGCTGACTGTTAAACGATGGACTAGAGATAGGTTGTCCATGCATGCTCTAGGCCTGCATACGGCGTGATCCAACTCCAGTTCTGCGGTGGCTTGCCTTCTTTGATTGGATTGTCATTGACGTACGCAATAGCGTTCTCAATCTGGTCGTCGCTGTCGAGATAGACTTTCCATTGGTGACGAGCCCACATTCCCGGTGGCCGCTTGCCGGCCTGAGCATATTGCGCCAATGGATGTAGATTGTCGTCGAGCAACTGCGTGGTTGCAGCCCCTTTTAGGAGATTCGCGATTTGCTCGACTTTATATCGATGTCGCGCGATCACCAGATGTGTATGCTCCGGCAAGATCGCGCAGGCCCAGATAGAATAGCCGCTCGTAACAGCCTGGGATCGGAAGCCGTTGGCCACCGACAGCGCTTGCATTCCGGACAAAGAGACCGGCGGGTACAGCAAGTTTTGACGCATCTCATCGCGTAATGCGATTTCATGCTCGGTTAGCTGAGCCAGGGTACGTTGATCCATGTGGCGCGTGGTCGTGCCGAATCGAGCCAGTTCCCAACTGGCCACAAACTCAGACCAAGAACCGCGCGGATCATTTGGCAGCCAAAACCCATAGTGAGGTAGTATCACATGATACCCATGGATCATATCCATCCCCCCTCGTCTACCACTCAGCCGCAGGCGTACTCTCGTTTAACAGTCAGCCGCAGGCGTACTC
>JADLDX010000978.1 GCA_020846515.1 Pirellulaceae bacterium | reverse complement strand
GTCCCGCCAATCGCTTTGGCACGTGTCCCACCAATCGCTTTGGCGCGTGTCCCGCCAATCGCTTTGGCACGTGTCCCACCAATCGCTTTGGCGCGTGTCCCGCCAATCGCTTTGACACGTGTCCCACCAATCGCTTTGGCGCGTGTCCCGCCAATCGCTTTGGCACGCGTCCCACCAATCGCTTTGGCGCGTGTCCCGCCAATTGCCGTTAACTCACTTTCAGATCCGTCAGCAACAGATGGGCCTTGAGTTTCAATCACAACGATTTGTGTTGCGTCAATTACCTGGCCGGCAGCCAGTGCGCCGCTGCTACTGACGAGCACGAGCGCCCCAAATACAGCCTGCCATAGGCGTGGTTGGGAAGTGGTGCTGTTGGCACAACGGAAAAGATTCATTGCAATACCCCTGAGTATTCTTTCTTGTTTGTGGCTTTCTTTTGGCCTAGTCGCGATCAAAGTGCCGGTTCGCATCGGAAAACATATAGACACCAACGCCGACGCGAACTTTTTCGCTGGGTGCCATTGCTTCCGCATCTGTTTCTTTTGCAGTGAGGTGGTTGTCCAGCGCTTCTAAAAATTGCTGGCCATACTTTTGAACGAGCTTGTCGAATTCCGGAATGTCCACTGGGTCAATCCCCAGCGGGGTCCAAACTCGGCGTTCGAAAAACCCCCCTTCGAGGTTGGGGTTGAGGTTGTAGTCCAGAGTTTCTGCTAAGTCCCTTAGCGCGAGGCCCATAAACTGCATCGCCGCCGGATCAGCTTCGGCAGGAATGTAGGATCGCGTCAGTACCCGCACTCGATTTCCGGCGACCACGATTACTGCGCCAATTCTCTCGAGTTCCTCAAGCATTTCATTGGCGGAAATATCGCCACCGTAGCGTTGATTGAGCGCATGAAAGTTTGTGCCAGAACCTGTAATCGGCAGTTCAAGCGGTAGCCCATATGGCCCTGTGAACTCAGGGTCTTGGTGCCAGCCAGCAAGCATGCGACCTATGCGATTGAGATTTGCAGTCGACGGTGCGCGACTCAGCGCAATGTCTTGAGTAACGCGTTCGACCTCGTTCTTCGTGAGTCCTGTGAGGATCGCTACACGGGAGCTGGTCGGGCTCTCTTTTGCTGTAACAATTTCCTTAGATGCGACTTCAACGAAAACCCGCTTGGCTGTTTCCGCGTATTCGCCATACGAAACCCCGTTTCGGAGCAAAATTCGAATCAGCGGCTGAAGCAGTTGCCGGAACGCATTGAGTAGCGTTTCTTTAATCTTGTCGGTCATCACCCAGACCGGCCATCGATCTGCTGTAAGAACGGCAGCCATAGCTGTTTACCCTCGGGAGGCTGAATCGCCTTGCCTTCTTATGTATAACGCCTTTGGGCGAAGTATACATAACATGTGGCCGGAATCATCAATAACTCAATGAAATCGCCAGAAATGGTGATGGCTGAAATCGGCCGCTTCAGAATTATGTCAAAAAATTGACTTAGGGCTGGGTTGACGTCGTAGACCCCATGTACCAGGTTGAATCACTCCGTTTGCCTCGATCAACAGTGGGGGCGCTTCTATCCCAAGAGTTTTGTATCCATGACGACAGGCCGGCTCAGCGAGTGCATTTGCGTGTTTGATTCATGTACCTGCAGCCGATGCCACGAAGTGAATGGTTGGCGCCCGTAGCCAATCGCTATCCGCCTTGCCTCGATCAAGGTCGGGTATCTTGAGTGCAAACAATCAGGGACGAGGGCCGATCAAGTTGGCCCAAGGCGCAGAACCGGTGTATTTAGCCCGTTAGAATGCGAGCCTTGGGATTACTGACTAGAAGGCATTGCCACCATGACCGATAGTGCGCAGAAAACACTGTTCGCGGCAATTCTCGCGGTCATGCGGCCCGTCGCCACGATCTTGCTGCGATTTGGGATTGGATATCGGGAATTCTCTGATATCTGCAAGACAGCTTTCGTGGATGCGGCATCTGATGAGTTCGGCGTCCGCGGTCGCCAGACAAATGCATCCAGGGTTGCGGCCATGACCGGTCTTAGCAGAAAGGAGGTTCGCCGGATCAGGTCGCTCAATCTTTTGACAACGTTGCCCCCTGCTGCCGGTCACAGTGCGCCAGCTGAAGTACTACATGTTTGGCATGCGGATCGGCGTTTCTGCGAACCAAATGGCATGCCGAAGGCGCTGACCTTCGATGATAGCCCCGTATCATTTTCGGCGCTTGTTGCTTCCTGTGTTGCAAATATCCCGCCTGGTGCGGTTCGTGCCGAATTGAAACGTGTCGGCGCAGTAAAGGAAGACGCCGATGGTCGGTTGGTTGTGCAACGGCGCTACTACGTGCCTGCGGAGGCTGGTGAACGGCTGCTGCAGGGCTTGCTGTTCGGCCTGCGCCCGGTGGCACTGACTGTGGCACATAACACCAAGGTGATTTCGCTGGACGAGCGTCGGTTTCAACGCGTAGTGCAAAGTCGTTTGATACCCGTGGGTCGCCAGCGAGAGGTTGAGGAATACCTGCAAAAATGCATGGGGGAGTTCTCAGAAGAAGTAGACGACTATTTCACTGAAATCGAGTCAGGATCCGCCTCGGCGGATGCCATGACAATCGGTATCGGGTTGTACTACTACGAAGATGCTGGATTGCCTAAACAGGATTTCGATGCTGCCAAAGTCCCGTGATTACGCCTGACTGTCTGCATCAGGTTCGTTACTAAAACGCACGATCCACTACTTCCCAACCACCTCAACACTCACCGCATGGATCTCATCGACCATCAGGTCGGCGAGTGCGTCATAGACGAGCCGGTGCTGGGCGATGCGGCTGAGGCCCTGGAATCGGGGT
>JADLDX010000977.1 GCA_020846515.1 Pirellulaceae bacterium | reverse complement strand
CCGCTGCCAAAGCCGCTACCAAAGAGTTTCTTGTGAACCGGATTGCAGACTGTGGTTTCTTGCTTGGTATCTTGCTGCTGTGGTACGGCGTAGGTTTGGTCAGTCCCGACACGGGTGTGATCAGTCGCTTGGACTACAGCGTGATCTGCAGCGGACAAACGGTCGCCGCGTTGGCTTCGCAACAGCCGACACTGCTGGCAGTGGTCAGCGTCTTGTTGTTGGTTGGTGCCATCGGCAAATCGGCTCAGTTCCCGCTGCATGTTTGGTTGCCCGACGCGATGGAAGGCCCCACTCCGGTTAGCGCTTTGATTCACGCGGCTACGATGGTGACAGCCGGTGTCTACTTGCTGTGCCGCATGTCTCCCCTGTTGGTGGCTACACCGGAAGTCTTATTGGCTACCGCTTGGATTGGTGGCATCACGGCTTTGTTGGCCGCTACCATTGCTCTGTTTCAAGATGACCTCAAACGTGTGCTGGCCTATTCGACGGTCAGTCAACTGGGTTACATGTTCTTAGGCGTCGGATGCGGTGCCACGGGCGAAGACGTTATGTCGGTAGCCGTGATTGCTGCCATGTTCCACCTGGCAACCCATGCCTTCTTCAAGGCACTCTTGTTCTTGAGCGCTGGGAACGTGATGCATGCCATGGGTGATGTCATCGATATGCGAGAATTTGGCGGCCTGCGTCGCGCGCTACCCAAGACACATTTACTGTTTGCCATTGGCGCTGCTGCCCTGGGTGGCTTGCCCTTGTTGGCTGGTTTCTGGAGCAAGGACAATATCTTAGCGCTGGTGGCTCGCTCGGCTGAGCAGTCGCAATTCGGTGGCTCGTTTAATATCCTGCTGATCATCGGTTTGCTGACTGCGTTTTTCACAGCCGTATATACCTTCCGCGCATACTTCCGCACGTTCCATGGCGTTCAGAAGTTCCCTAAGGCTGCTGGCGATCATCCACACGAAGCCACCGTCGGAATGTTGTGGCCGATGGCTGTATTGGCCGTGGGTAGTGTGGGCTTGGGTCTGGCTTTAGGGCCGACCGGCAAGTTGGAACACTTCTTCGAACACATGCCTTACTTGCCCGCTCCTGGTCATGAAGAACATGGTTGGTTCATGCTGGTTGTCAGCAGCGCGATCGCGATAGCCGGTTTGGCCTTCGCCTTCTGGACCGTAGCCATTCGCTTGAACTCAGCCGCACTGGGTGCCCCCGTGGAAGCAGTCGCCAAAGCTGGCGTGAATCGCTTCTACATCGACGAGATTTACTCAGCACTGATCGTAAAGCCGCTCGAAGGTATCGGCTGGCTAGTCGCCGCCTTCGACGTAGGCATTATCGATAAAGCTTGGCGCAACGTCGTCAAGCTGCCAACCAACATTGGACAAAACTTGCGACGTCTGCAGTCCGGTGGCGTAACCAATTATGCCGCAGTGATGGCCGTCGGCTTAGTTGTCTGCGTGATCATCGCGATCATGCAGTAAAGTTCACACTGCTTAATGCTTAATGCTAATTGCTAACTGCTAACTGCTAACTGCTAACTGCTAACACCTTCAACCTTACACCTTACTGCGAGTTCTTGATGAGCGCCTTGCTTCCTCTGCTGATACTCATGCCGCTGCTGGGTGGATTGATTCTGCTACTGGCGCGGCGTGGCTCGCTGCATGAGACAGTCAGCGAGAACGTCTCGACGTTGATTGCATTGGGCAGTCTGGCGCTGAGTGTCTTGTTGGTGTTTAGCGTGGCTAATCTTCCTTCGCCAGGCGCTGACGAGATGCAAGCCAGCGCGACGGATGCTGCCGGTGCTCCACCACGCGATGCCAATGCTGCTCCTACAGTCGCACCTACGATCGTTCCCAAGATTGAATTTGCGCCAGATTGGTTTCGACTGCGATTACCAGCCAATGCTTCAATTTCGCCTGACGGTTGGCAACTTCGGCTAGGCCTGGATGGCATCGGAGCCATCATGGTTCTGCTGACGACGTTGGTCACTAGCTGCGTATTGGTCGTGGCTCGCAGTACCATTGAACGCAATCGCAGCGATTTCGCGGCTTGGTTGCTGATTGCCACCGGTTGTATGCTGCTGGTGTTCATGTCGATGGACATGTTACTGTTTTACGTCGGCTTTGAATTAGTGCTGATCCCGCTGTTCGTGCTAATCGCTGGCTGGGGTGATAAAGATGCCACGTCCGCGGCCAAACGTTTCGTGTTGTATACCTTGGCTGGCAGTATCCCAATGGTGTTGGCTTTGCTGGGCATATCAGCCCTGTACGGCACCGAAAAAGAGTGGTTGATTGGCTTCAGTGAACTTTCGCAACGCGCCGCCGAGACGGTCGGCCAATCGGACCAAGCCTTCAAGCAAACGTGGATCTTTGCGTTGCTCGTGTTGGGCTTGGGTATCAAGACAGCCGTACTTCCTTTGCACACCTGGTTGCCCACAACCTATGGTGCGGCTCATCCCACATGCAGCGCCTTTCTGGCTGCGGTCGTTCTGAAACTTGGCCTGTTCGGATTTATGCGATTGGCCCTGCCGCTGGTGCCCAACGCGGTGTCCAGCTACGGTGCTGTCATATTGGGAACCTTGGGTGCAGTCGCGATTGTCTATGGCGCCATGGCCGCTTTGGCCCAGACCGACTTGCGATTGCTGATGGCCTATAGCAGTCTCTCCCACGTTGGATTTATTACGCTCGGGATGTTTGCTCTGAATGTCGAGGGTCTGGCCGGTGCTACACTGCAAATGTTCAACCACGGCTTGACCACCGCCGCTATGTTTCTGTTGATGGCTTGCCTGGTCGTGCGACGTGGAAGTACGCGTTGGGATGAAGGCAGTCGTGGTCTGGCTGGTCATTATCCAAGGCTGGCGTTTTTCCTGGTGTTCTTTGTCGTGGCTGGTGCAGGCACGCCTGGCTTGAATAACTTTGTCGGCGAACTACTGGCCCTGACGGCGATGATCAGCGTCCACCCTGTGCTGACCTGCATTGGCGTATTGGGGGTCGTGCTGGGCGCGTGGTATGCCTTCCGCATGACCCAACACATTCTGTTTGGCAAGTATGATGCGGGCAAGCGTTCTGAAATGCCCGGTCAACTGCAGTCCAACGATCTGGGTTTTGACCAGAAGGCTGTCTTTGTACCACTGGCCGTGTTATCGATTTTGATTGGCGTCGTACCCTTAATCGCTATTAACATTTTTCGCGCCGATGTGGAACGGATTGCCAAGGTGAACACGGAAGCCAGACAGGCCATGGCCGAAGCCGCCACAGCCGAACAAGTTTCCATGCGCACCGTGGAGCGTTAGTCTGCCAGACCGTTGCATCCACGCTGCCTTGAATACTTGCTAAGACACACCCCACAACGCACTAAGTTTTCCAGTCGTAAAGTTTGAACGCAAATGGACATCACTGTCGCACAGGTTATTGAACAGATCACTGCTGTTACGCCAGGCAACGTGTTGCTCTTGGCTGGTATGGTCATCTTGGGTCTGGGCATGATTCCCACCAGTGCTGGGTTTGAAGCCCGAAGGAACCTGTGGGGCATATTGAGTCTGTTCAGTATTGGTATGGCAGCGGCGCTAGCCATGATTGGCGAACCTTCCACCGCGACTGCCTTTGATCAACCGAGTATCGCGCTCTTTGTCGCCGATGACATTACGAACAGCGGTACTTGGTTGGCTTTGCTGGCTGGCCTGTTGCTGATTCTGGTCGGCTGGGAACATGTTTCTCCCAAGCGGGCTTCCGAGTATTACGCCTGGTTGTTGTTGATGCTGGCCGGTTTGATCTACACGGCAGGTTCTCGCGATTTGACTTCATTGTTTTTGAGTCTGGAACTGGTCAGTCTGCCAACCACGGTACTCTTAGGCATTTCGCGCACCGATGACTCTGGTCGCGAAGCCACACTGAAATACTTCACGCTCGCGGCCTTTGCATCTGGTTTCTTCTTGCTGGGATGTTCCTATCTTTATGGCACGATTGGCAGCACGACGCTGGAGACGATCCAGCGCGCCGTCGTGGAGCAGAGAACGCCATTTTGTACAGTCGCCATTACCTTGGCGGTCGTTGGCTTGTCCTTCCGAGTTACTGCAGTGCCTTTCCATTTCTATGCGCCCGACGTTTTCGCCGGCACAACCCTACCGATGGCCGCGGCTTTGTCGTTCATCCCCAAGCTAGCCGGCTTTCTGGGACTGATCCGATTGCTGGGCGGTACGCCACTAATCAAGGACTTCCCACCGATGGTCGTTGCCTTGATCTTAGTGATTGCCGCGCTGACGATGACCATTGGTAACTGTGCTGCACTAGCTCAAACCAATTTCCGTCGATTGATGGCCTACTCCAGCGTCGCACATTCCGGTTATCTGCTGTTGGGCCTGGCCGCCATCATGACCGACGGTGGGCATGCGGCGCCTATCTTTGACTATTTAGCCGCTTATGTGGTCATGACAGTGGGAGTCTTTGCGGTTGTGGCCAGCATTCGTCCGGCTGGTGGCTTGGCCGAAGACTTGAGCATTTTTAATGGACTGTATGCGCGCAATCCCTTGGCTGCCATCGCGCTGACCATTGCGTTGCTGAGCCTGACTGGTATTCCGTTAACGGCTGGGTTCTGGGCCAAGCTGCAGATTTTCCTGGCGACGATTCACGCGCAGAGCACTCCTGTGTTAGTCGTGGCGTTTATCATGGCCATCAATGCGGCGATCGGGGCTGTCTATTATTTGGCGATCATGGGACGGATGTTCCAAGCTGCGCCAGCAGCCGTGCCGATCACCGCCGCTCCAGCAACTCGCTTGACATGGTCCACTTCAGCCGCCGCGCTGGTTTGCTCGGTGCTCACCGTCGCCTGGTTCTTCGCCCCCTGAGCCTTCGTTTAACAGTCAGCCGGAGGCGTACTCTCTTTGCCCTCGTTTAACAGTCAGCCGGAGGCGTACTCTCTTTGCCTTCGTTTAACAGTCAGCCGAAGGCGTACTCTTTTGCCCTCGTTTCTTAAAGCGGAATCGGCGCCAGCCGTCCGGTTCTTATTCTATTTTCCCAGTCAGCAACCGGGCAGCTTGCGCTGCACCGCTTACAACAGTCCGAGTACGCCTGTGGCTGACTGTTAAACGAAGACGAAATCTCTCCGATGCGTGAGGGCGTGCTCGGAACCCACTGCGCGTACTATTAGGGCAAGCGATCCGCAATTACAATTCAGGCTTTGCAGCAGCACCTGCCTAGTCAACTCGCGGAGACCGTCTGTGTCCGACATTGCCATGGAATCAGCCGCGCTGGCCAGCGCTCGACGCAAAGTCTACCTGCGAGCACTGCCACTACTGTTTGTTTGCTACATCATCGCTTACATCGACCGCACCAATATCAGCGTCGCTCAATTGACGATGACCAGGTCGCTGCCCGAGTTCACCAAGGCGGTGATTGGCTTTGGGGCCGGCATATTCTTTATCGGCTATTTCCTGCTTGAAATCCCCGGCACCTTGATGGTCGAACGTTGGAGTGCCAGGAAATGGATTTGCCGTATCATGGTGACATGGGGTTTTGTGGCCGCACTAACGGCCTTTGTAAGAACTCCCAATGAGTTTTACATCATTCGCTTTTTGCTTGGCCTGGCAGAAGCCGGATTCTTTCCGGGCGTCATCGTTTATCTCACACACTGGTTTACGCAGCGTGACCGAGCCAAGGCATTATCGATTTTTCTAGTCGCCTCACCGATCGCCATGATTATTGGCAATTACTTCTCCGGCTTGATGCTCGACATTGGGGAAGATGGCAACCCAACGCTCTTCGGCCTGAAGGGGTGGCAAGTCATTTTCATTTTCTGGGGTATACCGGCGGTGATTATGGGAGTGGTCGTGCTCTTTGTGCTGACCGACCGCCCGCGACACGCCAAATGGTTAACCGTCGAAGAACGCGAAGCGCTTGAGAAGCGACTTGAATTCGAGCAATCTTCGCACAAGTCCGCTGCCCACATGTCGGTGTTTGAAGGCTTGACCAATCCCAACGTGCTCATGTTGGCCTTGGCATACTTCGGAGTCGTGACAGGCAACTATGGTATTGAGATGTTTTTGCCCAGCATTCTTGAGGACTGGTATGGCCTGGGCACTTCGACTGTTACCAAGCTGGCCATTATTCCATCGTGCCTGGTGATTGTCGGACAATTGACGATTGGTTGGAGTTCTGACCGATTTCATGAACGACGTTGGCATGCGATTACGCCGATTATCATTGGCGCTTGTGGACTCATCGGAGCCGTGTTGACTCAAGGCAACATCTATTTGACAGTCCTGTGCTTCACCATTGCCGCTACGGGCATGAAGTCTTATATGCCAGCGTTTTGGTCCTTGCCGCACATGTATCTCACTGCCGCCGCCGCGGCCGGTAGTGTGGGGCTGATCAACTCCGTCGGCAACTTGGGTGGCCACTTCGGTCCGACCATTGTTGGCGCGGTCAAGACGGCCACTGGTTCCTACGACATTGCGCTCTACTTCCTCGCCTCTACTTGTTTGGGCTCCGCCTGTATCATCTTCTCGATGCCCTATGTATATCGCCGCCTGTCGGAGTTAAAGAGTCCGCTCGGCAAGTGGCAACCTGTGTTAGGTTTTGTGATCATTGTTACTGGCTTGTCGCTAGGCGTTTGGGGGCTGATCAAGGTTCAATCTCGACCATGGGGACCCAATCGTGCCGACGTGGTATCCTCCTCGGCCACCGGAGAAGCCTATACGCAACAGTTGGCAGGCTCGCTGGAAGACTGGTTTGCAAAACGTCCCAAGATCCGCGATGTATTGACCATGCGATTGGACGAGTTGAAAGCTGGTTGCGTCAACATCCGTGACAAGCCACCTGCACAAATCGATCCCCAGCAGGTCACTCAACTGCAAGCTACGCTGGAGCGATGTATCCAAGAGATTGATCAACTGAAAACGACACTTCTCCAGCGCGACGCCAATAAACGTTACACCAAGAGCGTCGTCGATGGGCTGACCGAAGCCGATCAAATTGTACGCAACACCCAAGCCGCCCTACGCCAGCCTTAACTAACCCTCCCAAGCGCAGCTTAGGGAGGGTCGAAAATCACGCCTTCAGCGTAGATTTTCGGGGAGGGTGCGTGCGCCGCACAGACGAGCCCGCAGCGAAGTACTTCGTGCTTTGGTTAGTCGAGGCCGGCCCCCTCCCCGACTGAGCTGCCGCCAGTCGACCCTCCCGCTGCTACGCAGCGAGAGGGTTAGTTCCGCAGCATCTGACATAACTCCGCCACCGCTGTGGCCGGTTGGCTGGCTTGATGCACGGCGGCTGACACGGCCACGCCACGAATGCCGGCGTCCAAAACCTGCGCGAGATTATTCAGGCCAATACCGCCAATGGCTAAACAAGGTATATCGATCTCCGCAGCCACCTGACGCAAGAAGTCCACGCCGGCAAACTGGTCAAATGGTTTTGTCTGACTGGGAAAGGTCGGACCGCACCCGATGTAATCCGCGCCGGCTTCAGCGGCCAGGCGCGCTTGCTGGATATTGTGAGTCGAAACGCCAACGCACAAACGCTGACCTGCGATTCTGCGTACATCTTCGATAGCCATATCGTCTTGGCCGACATGCACGCCCGCCGCTCCGCTGGCCAAGGCCACATCGACGCGATCGTTTACGATCACATGCCCATCAAATTCACGCAGCACCTCCACTGCAAGCCGCGAATACTCAACCAACTCGCGCCCCTCGCGACGTTTATCTCGCACTTGCAAACAGCGAGCCCCCGCCTGGGCCAATTGACGCACGGCAGCCGTAAACTGGTCAAGCGGTTGAGCACAATCGATCAAGATGCACAATCGCAATTGCTTCAACCAGGCATGCAACGTCCAGGCCAATTCGAGCTTGGCCAGTTGATCATAAGCCCGATAACGCAGTTGTTTTAACGACTGGCTAGCATGATGATCTACCAGCTTGGCATACTCTTCCAACACGCGCAGTGCTTCACCTACACGCTGTACCTCTGCGCAAACCAGCGCTTCGATGGAATCGCGCGACACTTCAGTGGCCGTCGACAGTTGAGCCCCGGGATCATGTGCTGTGGAACGAGCCGCCAATCGCTGCTGACGGTCAAGCGGACTGACCGCAGCGGCCAGTTCATGCCGAAGACTCTTGAGCATGCTGGCCCCACTTGGATCTTCACGCACAAAGCGGGCTACCTCTTCCAAAACGCGTAGCCCCTCAGCCGCTCGATTGGCGTTGGCATCCAAAACTCGCCACACTCGCATTTCAACTTCCACAACTTTACCTTTATTCGTCACCCAAGCTTTATCGCCACCTAACCCAAACTACTGAGGCACCGTGCGATAGAGACATACCACAGCTACCTACCACAGCTACCTGCCACAGTTACCTGGCACAGCTTCGGGCCACATCTACCAGCCGCAAGTGCTTATGATAAATGACCAGCCTGGATGCGGCAGCGGCCCCAGCCCATCTGCCCTTGCTCTGCCAACGTGCTAAACTAGTATAGGATCCAGTCGGTTACGCCCTCATAGTTAAACGGATATAACGGGGCTTTCCTAAAGCCCAGTTCGTGGTTCGATTCCACGTGGGGGTACTGACTTCGGCGGGACCTTTGGAACTATGGCCCGTTCGGCGCCTATGAACAACGCGGCGAATCAGACTACCGCCCCAGCTCCGCAAGGCACATCACCAAATACCGGCTCCAGGTCATGTTCGTCGAGGACAAAGTCGGGGAATGGACAAAGTCGGCGCCGCTGGACGAACAACCCGGTCAATGAGGCAATCGGCAACGACGCCAGGCCTTCCAACCAACGCCTCGCGCGCCTGAGGCTCAGCGAGGGCGGATTGGACCGGACGCGCATATCCCCCTCTAGTCAAGAAAGTGCCAACGTTGGTCACACAGTTACCTGAAGGGAAAACGCATCCAGCCGATTCATGGCAGATTTCGAGAACTTTTTCGTGGCAGAGCTTTGTTAACTGATGCGCCAACCAGGCAATCGAGTTCGACTTACCACTGCCCGCCAAGTGCTGAATTAGATACCGTTTGCCAACACCACGCGGT
>JADLDX010000976.1 GCA_020846515.1 Pirellulaceae bacterium | reverse complement strand
GGTGTACTGGAGCGTGGTCCACCGGTCTTCGGTGCGGCTGACCGACCAGTACCAGCTGACCGACCAGCACCAGCCGAGCGTCCTGCGCCGGTCGAGCGGCCTCCAGAGCGTGGGGCAGCCGATTGCCCGGCAGCACGCGGTGAAGCGGATCGTGGCCCGCCGGAGCGAGACATGGGCCGACCAGCTTTACGTGGTTCACCAGTTCGCGATCCACCGGATCTTACCCCAGAGGCAGCACCACTCTCGTCGCTGCGAGACCGCTGGCGAATGTCGTGAGGTGAACGGGTGGAACGATTGGCCGGAGCTTTGCGACCAACAGGCTTGCGTCCCTTCGCTGGTCGGCTAGACGGTTGACTTGATGATCGACGGGTCGGCCCACGACGCGCCCCAGACGATTCTTGCTCAACACCTTCGTCGTCGCCATCGTCCGCGAAACCATAACTGTCATCGTCACCTTCATCGTCATCGTCTTCCAGATCATCACCTTGACTGAGCATGCCTTCGAATTGATCGTCGTCGATCTCTTCTTCGTCCATGTCTTCATCGTAGGGAATCACCGTGCCAATAGCGGGCTGGTCATCCAGAGCAATGATCTCGTCATCGCCGCCAAACTCATCGTCACCGTAATCACCCAGCGATGGGCCGTAGTCATCGTCATCTTCAAATTGATCAAACTTGCCGGCCGATAATGGTAGACGCAGATTATCTTCATCATCATCGCTGCCCAATGTGGCAGCGTCCGCTTGCGGTCGTCCGGTTCGCAGCGGTTTGGTACCACCACGCTTCTTGCGTCGACCGACGGTCGTAGCCGTGTACAAGGCCACGATTTCATCGCGTGTCAGTGGCCGCCAACCGCCTGTGGGCAATTGCCCTAACCGCAGAGGCCCGATGGCTAAACGCTTTAGACCGACAACTTTGTGTCCTAAGCGCGCCAAGATGCGTCGAATCTCGCGATTCTTGCCTTCGGAAAGGGCGATCTCTAAATCGGCAGCTCCACTTCGTTGTCGTCTGACTTTGACGGCATCGACCTTGGCATAGCCTTCCGAAAGACGGACACCACGAATCAACTTCTCGAGGTCCGTTTGAGTAACTTCGCCTTGTACGGTGGCCAGATACAACTTTTGAATACCATAGCGAGGATGCGCCAGTCGCTGCGCCAGTTCGCCGTCGTTGGTTAGCAGCATCAGACCTTCGCTAGAACGATCCAATCGTCCAGCCGAAAAAATGCGTTCCTTGACGTCGATTAAATCGATCGCCCGCATGCGTCCGCTGGGATCTCGATTGGTGGACAGTACGCCGGTGGGTTTATTGAGCGCAAAATAGACCGGTCGAAAGATCCTGACGGACGAACCATCGAAGGTGAGCTTGGACGTTTCTGGATCAACTTTGGTCGCCAGATCGGTAACCGGCTTGCCATCGACTTCAATACGACCGTCGAGAATCAACTGCTCGACGTCGCGTCGACTGCCCAGACCGGCGGCCGCCAAGAGTTTATTGAGTCGCTGGAGACCTGTCAGCGGACGAGGAGCTGCAGGGGCAGACGACTTGTTTTTGCGAGCCATGGCGATTCCGGGGTGACTAAAGCGGATAATGAACTTACCCAGCCATCATAACCCGTTCAAGCTAGATTCGATAGGCAAACGATCCCATTGGTTGGCCCAATGAAAGCGGAGCAGCGCAAGCTGCCCGGTAGATCGCTGAGAAATAGAGTCAGAACCGGACGGCTTGCGCCGATTCCGCTACAAATCAGCGCAGTCAGAACCTGACGGCACGAGCCGATTCCACTACCGTGGAAACGCAAAGCCGGATGGAAACTGGTCGACCGGAGCCGAGGTGGGGCCTGAGATTTGATTGCGTTTGGCTTCAGGCAACGGATTCATAAAGCCGCGTGGTCGCCCGCCGACAACTTCCGGTCCGATATCGTTCAGCGGATAAGGATCATGCACAGCGGCACGACTGTTTTGTCGGTCGACGGTGCCTTGACCGGTTGGGAAGCCCCACCGTGGGCGATTGGCGCACCCCAAACTCAGAAGTATCAAGCCCAACATCAATGCACGCGTCATAACGGAATTCCTTTCCGAGCCGCATCGTAGAATCATTCCACCTCGCCGCCCAGGCCAATACACCTGATATCAACCTTAGCTAGCATTTCATCGGACGGTCAGGGAGCTGGACAGTAGGAATCCGCCAAAAGGTAGGGTGGTTAGTTGGACAGCGTCATTTTTCAACGTAGCCACCGTCGCCAGACGGTGGACTGTAGCCACTGTCGCCAGACGGTGGACCGGGTCGCCACTCGGAAGTAGCCACTGTCGCCAGACGGTGGACTCAGTTGGAGGCGAAAATCCACCGCTTGGCAGCGTTGGCTACACTACAGCCCGGTTCAGGCCGAGGCTTCTAGGAGAATCGTGTTGGGTGCCAAAGTCACTTGGCAGGGGCCTATACTGGCTGGCAGTAAGATTGATTGGCCGGTGGTCAGTGTTTCTGAAGCGTTACCGGACTGGATAGTCACTTGGCCTGTGGGGACCGTCAGGATATGAAACTGACCATCGCCCCCGGTGACGCATTGGTCGATATTGCTAATGCGGTCAAAGCGGAACTTATCGCATTCCACGAGACGAACTCGGCCCGATTGACTGGTCCGTTGAGGGGTTTGACGTTGGCGAGGGCCGCTGGCGTAATCGATGGTCGCCAGGGATTCGCGCACGTGCAGAGGTCGAGACTGACCGAGATGATCGACGCGGTCCCAGTCATACAGCCGAAAAGTCGTGTTGGAAGATTGCTGGATCTCGGCCACGATTAGGCCAGCGCCGAGCGCGTGAACAGTGCCGGCAGGTATGAATATGCAATCGCCCGGTTCAGGTTCGATCACATGCATGCACTGGGCGGTTTGCCCAGCGGCAATGGCTTGGCCAAGCGTCTGGGCATCAAAGCCAGGTTTGAGTCCGGCATACAAAACGGCGCCGGGTTCCGCGTGAATGATATACCAGGCTTCGGTTTTGCCCAGGTCGGGCGGTGTCATGCGGAGAGCGTAGTCATCGTCGGGATGGACTTGTACACTTAGGACTCGGTTGCAATCCAGATATTTCAGTAGGAGCGGGAATCGGTCGGCCACCGCCTGTGCTTGACCGATCAGCCAAGCCGGATGGTCGCGCATGACGGAGCCTAGCGACTGACCAGCCAAAGGGCCGTTGGCGATCTGGCTATCATGTTCAGGATGGTCGACGACTTCCCAACTTTCAGCCCAGATCCCAGCATCTGGGAGTGACTTGTTCAAATGGGTGGCCAATTTGCGACCGCCCCAGATGTAATTTCGAAAAGTCGGTATAAGGCGAAGGGGATAGGCAGCCGTCGGCATAGTGCTCGCTCATTGTGATTGGACACAGGGGCGGTTATCATCGGATAAACGAAGAATTGTAGCCTTTCAGGTTCTAAACGGTTATTCATCGGATGCTCAAACAACCCAAACTGTCCGACGATTTGTTCGAAAAGAGCTCGATGAGTTTCGGCGAGCATCTAGAGGAACTGCGCAAGGCGCTGGTCAAAGCCGCCTTGTGGCTGGCCCTAGGTACCGCCATCGGGCTGCTCTTTGCCAACTCAGTCGTCGAATTTATATCCAAGCCATTGCGCGCCGAGCTGGACGTGTTCTATCTCAAGCAGGCCGCAGCCAAGTTTAAGAGCATTAACAGCCAGGAACCACCGCCTGAGTTGATTAAGTGGATGAGTCAGAACTCGGTGATGCCCGAGCGCGTGTTCATCGATATGGAGCAGTTCGCAGGCAAGTTGGGCTCAAAGTCGGGCGGCATGCCGCCTGGGGCTAACTCTTCAGAATCGGCTGCCGTAGAGTCGAAAACCACGCCTGAGACAGAGACCATTACTGAAACAGTCAAGGACGCCAAGACGGAACCGCCACCAAAATCGGCATCGCAATCGGCTTCACAGCCGGCGGATTACAACGCGGTGTGGAAAAACCTCTCGGCCGCATCGGTTGGCCGGCTGGAACCGCTACTGATCATGCGTCCGATCCCGAATCGCTTGTCGACGTTCGACGCCTTGGAAGGTTTTTTGATTTGGCTTAAGGCGGGCTTGTTAGTGGGCGCGACGATTGCTTCGCCAGGCATTTTCTGGCACATCTGGGCGTTCATGGCCGCAGGCTTGTACCCTCACGAACGGCGTTATGTCTATCTCTACTTGCCATTGAGCGTTCTACTATTCGTATCGGGCGTCAGCCTGGCGTTTTTCGTCATCTTTGAGTTGGTGATCAATTTCTTGCTGACCTATAACGAAGGCATGGATATAGACTTCGCGCCGCGTTTGAAGGATTACATCTCGTTTGCGCTCTTTTTGCCGCTGGGATTCGGTATAGCCTTCCAGTTGCCGATCGTGATGCTGGCGCTCAATCGCTTTGGCATCATCACGACCGAGATATACATTAGCAAATGGCGTATCGCGGTCTTGGCGATCGCGTTCCTGTCGATGATCCTGACGCCGGCAGACGCATACAGCATGGTGGGCATGTTCATCCCGCTAACATTGCTGTACTTCTTAGGCATCTTGCTCTGCAAGTACATGCCCAAAGGCCCCGGCGTCGGCAGCCAAGCCTTCGATCCAAGCTAAGCATCGGGAAAAGGGGTCAGGTCTCTTTTCCGTTACGGAAATGAGACCTGACCCCTTTTTTTGGCGGCGCGCACATTCGGAATCGATCTGACGCCCTTACTCCTATCGCAGGCTCATTGTTGAGTATGCAAGCGTCAAACGAGGAGAGACGTTAGCCGTTCAAGCGGCCAAGCTCTTCAATCTTTTCTGGAGAAGTACGATGTTGCGAAGAATGAAGCTGGTAGTGCAAGCCATGGCGATGATGATCGCGCTGAGTACGGCGTCCGCGCAGACTGCCCAGGCCCAATCGGATGCTGGTGGAGGTGGTGGCGACATCCTGGTCTTCGACATAATCGACTCGGTCGCGAAAGTAGCTCGACCCGTTGGCGGAGGTGGAGGTGGTGGCGATATTGTGGTCCTGGACATCGTCGATGAAGTTGCCCGCGACGGAGGCAGATCACCAAGTGGTGGAGGAATGGTATCTGAAATCCGCCTATTCCTACTCTGTGAATCGGATCTTCCCGGTGTGTACGTAGTCATGGTCGACTCGGGGGACTCCCTAGAATTTGGACTCATGTGGGAAATAGAAAGGCACGAGCAATTAATCAAGCTGGGCCTAATGTTCAAATTCTAGCAGTATGCCGGAAGAAGCGCCAGCGCCGTTCCGGCATACTGCCGGTCACCCCCTTGTCACTCCGGTCAAAAACTTTAGGTCGCACGAATATTTAGTAGCGACGTCCCTTCGTCAGCACGCAGAGCCGGAACGGCGCTAGCGCTTGTTCCGGCCTACTGAGTTTCGGCCTACTACGATTCGTCGCGAACCAGTCCGTGAGGCTGGCCTAGCAAGCCGTAGAATTCGGGGCGTCGGTCAGCCATGCGGTCGATCAGGTGCTTGCCAGGGATTCGGACCAGGCGTTTGTTGCGGACAATGTGCGGGTGCACGCTGCCAGTGATAATCGATGGCTCTGTCGCCGAGCCGACCGAAGGCGAACGACCACTAGGCAAACAGAATTTGCTGGTGCCAATGAATTGAAAGCCACGTTCTTCACCGACGCGATTGACGGCCATGTAATACACATGATTCTCAAGAGCTCGCGCATTGGGAAGATATTCAGCAAACGTATCGGCTCCTGGTGGCCAGTTGGTAGGCAGGACAATTAAGTCCGCGCCCAGTAGCGCCAGCACGCGGACTGTCTCTGGGAAAGATCCGTCGTAACAGATGTGCAGACCGATGCGCATCGAGCCGATGTCGTAGACCCGCAGCGGTTCACTGCCACGATCGACAAAGCGATCAATACCCAAAAACGGTAGATGAATCTTGCGATAGACACCCACAACTCCCTCGGGTCCCAACAACACGCAACTGTTGTACAACTGGTCGCCGCTGCGTTCTAACATGCCAAACACCAAATGCTTGTCACGGGCTTTGGCCGCCGCCAACATGGCTGTCGTGGCTGGTCCTGGTATTGTCTCAGCATGAGGCCAGGCCTCATCGCGACTGTCAAAGCAATAACCACTGACCGCACATTCCGGAAAGACAACCAGTTTGGCACTGGCTACTTGCGGATCATCCAACTGCGCAATCATTCGCGATACATTGCCAGCGTTATCACCCAGTTTGATATCCATCTGGATACCAGCCACCGGAGTTTGTGTATTCATCGTGGTTGGTCACATGCGAAGGTTCGAATCTCGGTAAGTAGCCCGCCGAAACATTGTAAACTAAGGAGTGAGGAGTCAGGTATCAGGTGCCAGGAGTCAGGAGACACAGGGCAGGGCGGGGCGGGCTCGAGCACCGGTGTGACCAAACCAGGGAATGAGCACGATGAAATACATACCCACACAACGAGCCGCCGATGGCGCGATGCCTGGCGCCTGGTGGTCGCCCAGCGACAAAGAGAATCGCATCGACTGCTGGCTCTGCCCTCGACAATGCAGCTTAAAGCCAGGCGATCGCGGTTTCTGCTTCGTCCGCGAAAATCGAGATGGCGTCATGGTCCTATCGACCTATGGCAAGAGCACGGGCTTTTGCATCGACCCAATCGAAAAGAAACCACTGAATCACTTTTTGCCCGGTACGGCCGTGTTGTCCTTTGGTACGGCCGGATGCAACTTGGGCTGCAAGTTCTGTCAAAACTGGGACATCTCCAAATCGCGCGAAGTCGAGCGATTGAGCGCGCACGCCGAGCCGGATACGATCGCCACGGCGGCTAGAGAGCTGGGTTGCCATAGCGTCGCCTTCACCTACAACGATCCGGTCGTCTGGGCCGAGTACGCCATCGACAGCGCCATCGCTTGTCGTCAGCAGGGCATCAAATCCGTCGCCGTCACAGCCGGATACATTTCCCCCGGAGCGCGTGAACAGTTCTTCCAGCACATGGATGCAGCCAACGTTGACTTAAAGGCCTTCACCGAAGAGTTTTACCATCGAGTGACTTATTCGCATTTGCAACCGGTGCTCGATACGCTCATTTATCTAAAGCATCAGACCGACGTCTGGTTTGAAATTACGAATCTGATAATTCCGGATGCCAACGACAGTCCCGATGAACTCCAGCGCATGTGTGATTTCCTATTGGAGCATATTGGTGACGAGGTGCCGTTGCACTTTAGCGCGTTTCATCCCGACTTCCGCATGCAGGATCGAGGTCGCACTCCACCTGAAAAATTGGCCGAAGCCTACGAAATAGCCCGACGAACTGGGCTGAAATATGTATATGTGGGTAATGTGCACGATGTGGAGAGGCAAAGTACCTATTGTTCGAACTGTCAGCAGTTGCTGATTGAACGCGATTGGTATCAACTGGGAGTCTACGCGCTGGACGGTGATCGATGTCGAGCGTGTCAGGCGCGGATTCCGGGACGGTTTCAAGCTGCAGCTGGTACATGGGGTGCCAAACGTCAGCCGGTGCGCATAGAGCAGTTTGCTTCGAAGGAATCAACGATGAGTACCAGCCAAGGTCCAGTAGCTGGGCCACGTCCCACCGCCGGTCGCCCTCAACCACTGCCTAAGTTACTGCCCGAACAACGCATCCATCTGCACAAAGCCGCTTGCCAGTGGGTGGCTCAAGCCGCGCTGCATCAGCCGCATAGCGCGCCTGATCAACTGCTCGGGAAATTAGCCGACATGGTGGTGCATGGCATTTTTGTGACGCTCAAGCGCGGCGAACATCTGCGAGGTTGTTGCGGTGTTTTGGGTAAGCCGATGGCGCTGGGCACAGCTACCCAACATGCGGCAGCTCGTACGGCTTTGGAAGATCAACGCTTGGCGCCCATCTCGCCTAGTGAACTGCAATATCTAGATCTGGATGTGACTCTGCTAGGTCCGATGGAAGCCGTAACTGCTCAAGGAGCTGAGCGGGCCGGGGCAATCGAGATCGGGAAACATGGTCTGGTCATACAACAAGGCGAAGCCAGCGGACTGCTGCTGCCCAGCGTCGCCATCGAACGCCATTGGAACGCTGAGCAGTTCTTGCAGGCCGTGTGCCGCAAAGCCAACTTGCCGACCGATGCCTGGAAACATACCGCCGCGCGCGTCATGACCTTCGAAGGTCAGGCCGTGCATGGACCCTTTGTCAGCGATGGCAGTGATCTGACAACTCTAACAGCACCGGCTCCATTATCCAACGAACAGTTGGGCCAATATCTGCAACTGGCCGCCAGCAACGTGGCGTTGATCGCCCAGGGTGCGACGCCCAGTTATTATGTGCCCGAGTTGCCCGACCTGAACGCGAATGCGATTATTGTTTCTATGCAATGGGGCGCCGAGCCAGATATAAAGCAAGGCAACGCCATTCAAGTCTCAGTGCGTCCTGGCTCGCCCCTGCAATCGACACTCTTTCAGATGTGTCAAAGCGTGGCGCAGATCTTGGTACGACAGCAATACGTGGGTCAGTTTCAATTAGGGCTGACCATTGGCATCGATCCGGCGTTACACGGCGGTGGCGATGACTTGCATTTAGAAGGCATCGATCCCACGCGTCGCGGCTTGGTCATCAATGACCCACGTCATTGCGTCATTGGCTTTGATCCTGAAAAATCACCGGAAGAGTTGTTAGAGATCCTGCGTAGCAAATTGCCTATCGGCGCAAAACATGGCGTGGTGCACAGCATGCAGATGATGTCGACTCTGCAGAATGTGGTGGCCGCTACGATGCCCACGCCTGTGCGTGGTCAAGGCACGCGCGAACCGGTCTTGGGTGGACAGTTCTATCCGGCAGAAGATGCAGCTCGCCGCGCCATGATCGATGACCTGTGCCGCGCACCGGCGCGCCCCAAGCAGAAGGTGCACGCTGTCATGGTTCCGCATGCCGGACTAAAGTTTAGCGGCGGAGTCGCGGCTGATGCCTGGCGAAGCATCGAGACACCTCAATCGATGATCATCATCTCGCCCAAACACACCGCTGCCGGCGTGAACTGGTCGGTGTGTCCATTCGAACGTTGGAAGCTCTCCAGTAGCGTATCGTTTGCGGGCGATCCGGAATTGGCTAAGTCGCTGGTCGAACACGTGCCTGGTTTGCAATTCGATGTCGCGGCGCATGAACAAGAACACGGCATCGAAGTGCAGTTGCCGATATTGGAACGCGTCGCGCCCCAGGCCAAGATCGTAGGCATGGCCGTATACGGCGGTTCATGGTCTGAGATCGAAGCCGCCGCTGAAGGATTGGCCGCCGCCATTCGGACGATGGCCCAGCCGCCGCTGTTGGTGATCTCCAGCGACATGAATCATTTTGCCGATGATGCCGAGAATCGACGACTCGATCGCCTGGCCTTGGACGCGCTGGTGACCGGCAATCCACAAACTTTGCTCGATACATGTCGTGAGCATCAGATCAGTATGTGTGGTGTCATTCCCGCTGCCCTGGTCATGGCCACGTTGCAGAAGCTGGGCATTCCCTTCCGAGTTCAAGAGTTGTCTTATGCCACCAGCGCCGACGCCGGCGGCGATCGCTCGCGCGTCGTCGGTTACGCCGGGGCGCTGTTTGTTTAGCCACCACTGCTGCGCAGCAGCAAAAAAAACAGGCGCTACTGCAGCCTGTTTTTTCGGGGAGGGTGCGTGCGCCGCACAGACCAGTCTGCAGCGAGGTGATTCATGCTTTGGTTAGCACGGGAGGCCCCCTCCCCGACTGAGCTGACGCCAGTCGATCCTCCCGCTGCTACGCAGCAGGAGGGTTAGTTTGGAACTAACCCTCCCCAGCGCAGCTTAGGGAGGGTCGAAAAACAGGCGTTTAGCCTGCTTTTTC
>JADLDX010000975.1 GCA_020846515.1 Pirellulaceae bacterium | reverse complement strand
GATGTAGAAGGTGATGTAGAAGGTGATGTAGAAGGTGATGTAGAAGGTGATGTAGAAGGTGATGTAGAAGGTGATGTTGGTTCATGGCGAGACGAGCCCTCTGTGTTGGCCGATTCTCGAGGTAACACGTTGGGCAGGTAAGACGCGCCGATGGTGGGTTGCTCTTTGGCGCGAAGTCCGTCGAAGCGATTGTCGTCACGCTCTTCGATGTGCGCATTTCGCGTGATGGTCCAGGTGCCGACCAGGGGATGTCCATCCTTTTGAACCGGTTCGAACGAGCTCTCGATGGCTCCCAGCATGTTCCGCGGCGTATTGGTAACTTGAACAATCTGGCCGCCGATACTTTCCTGAAACGCCAGTCGCAAGAATCTGGTGATGCTGTTGCGATGACGATCTGAGGAGCCCCATTGATCGGGCGTTAGCAATACGACTGATACATCACTGGGGATCGGCTTGTAGACGCGGTTAATCAGCGGGAAGTTGGAACGTTTCTCGAAGATGCTCTGGTCGGCTGGGAACGTGAAATCGCGAAAGCTCCAGAACGGGTACTTTGGATCGTAGTACTCGGGTGTCCCAGCCAACACGATGCGGACGTTCTTGGCCGAACCCAGCTTGGTCCAATAAGTATGGGCCAACTGTGGGAAACCCACCTGTAAAGCCTCACCAACGACCGGGCCATGGTCCAGGTAGGCAGCCACCTTCTGGATTTCTCTCCGCAGCGCGATGTCGCGAAATCGCTTGATGGCATCGCCTCCCTTCAAGATCATATCGGCGATCGGGGCATGGTTGGGCCCACCGACGACGACCATGCGACTGCCAGCCGGATCCGTGGAAGACCACTTGCCAATTTGATCTTTGACCTGTTTCTTCAAAATGTCCGGCAAGCCTTCGGCGAGCACCACCAGGTAATTGGCCGGCTGCGTTGCCGGCGGAGATTGAGCAAGCGCTGAATGACAGCCCAGACGCATCGCCATAAAGAACCCGGCGACGACACACATACCAAAACAAATTTGCGTTTTCATAATCCCTCGAAGTAAAAAGCGAAACTAACCACTAACCAATGACCACTAACCAATGACCACTAACCACGAACTAAGAACCACGAACTAAGAACCACGAACCAATCTAGATGGCGCGATGAGCGGAGCCGTTCTCCGGTTCGCGTCTTGCGTCTCCGTGGTCACTGGAGACCGCCTTGTGCGCACTACCCTCGCCCGAGTGCTTGATGTGCGACTGCAGGTGCCGAGATTCGAGCGTTGGGGGCATCGCGCGTACAAAGCCTGGCACCGGCGGAAGTTCGCTCAGTCGCAACGCACTGTAGAGATCCTGCAAGTATGCCTTGGCAATGGCGACTTTCGTGATGCATGTTTGAACGTATGCAGCACGCTCGGCGTTGATCTCAGTCACGATGTGTTGCAAGCGGATCGCCAGGGCTTCTGCATCGTCGCCACGCTCTGCCCATGCTTCGGCAGCGTTCAGACCGAAGGTCGACTCAACGCGATTCTGAATTTCGGTTTCGAACAACGATTCGCAAGCGCTGCTGATGATGTACTTACCGCAAGCTGTTGCCCCAGCTCCGCACAGCGTGGCGAAGAAGATCACATAGTCGGCGGTCGGCCAGATCTGCGGGTTAACTGGATCCGGATCCAGGTAAGCGCCTAAACGCAATGCGAAGAACAACAAACCTGCGATCGAGATCACGCCCAAGACGGCTACGATCCAACCCGAAACATGTTTGCGAATCCATGGTCCGGGTACGATCGATATCAGCACGGTTGTCCCAAACAGCACCATGATGTAGGGTGCGGCGAACGCAAGCTTGGTGAGGGTCGGGGCACCCTCTAGTTCACCGGCCATTTGGAGAATGCTGAGGCAGTTGAGGAACTCTGCCCCAAAGCCCGCGATCACCAATGTCCAACCGGTCAGCAACCGGGTCAGATACGGCAGGTTCTGGATGCTCAACAGCCGTTTGTTGGGCAAGGCCTTACGTGTTTCACCAATTGAGTCAATGCCACGCTTGAACCAGATGTTAACCAACTGCAGAAGGCGTCCCGATTTGCGATTCATGCCAGGTGTATGGCTGATCGCCAGGCTCAGTAGCATTCGGCGTGTCGGCTCGAGGTCAAAACGGCGAGCTGTCAAAGCTTCGGCCGCTGAATTTATCTCCGCCTCCGATTCGAGTCGGGAGATTTGTACAATCTCATCCTCCGGTACCGCTACTTCGGGACGAGGCTGAAGCAAGATGCCAAGTACATCTTGGCCAAAAAAAGGCTGGGGACCCAGGCCTGCACCTACAGGACCAACTTGTTCGGGTCCATGATCGTCGTTCAATTGGATCATAATCGTCCTACATTGGAAATGAAAGAAATCTCGATGACCTCGTGCTTCATCCGGTAGGATTAACCATGGGCCAGCTCGAAATGACAAAGTGCGAACTGCCATCGCCAAGATGGGGGGCATCTTGAAGGTGGGTAACAGCTGCTTGCCAGTTGGTAACGGAAGATCTGTCAGATGTGACAAAACTTTTTTCAAAGGCCGCTTAAAAAACAGCGTCCCGGTGCCTTAGAAATACGGCACTCGATTCAAGAGTTGGTCCATTCCATCGCGATCCAAAGGGGACGACAAAAATGGCCGATACCAGGCATTCATGCTGGGGCAAGCATGTTGTTCCAGGAATAAGTTGACCTCGCCGAGCGACTTGTGCATTGCGGCAGCTTCATCGGTCAAAGAGGCGACCGTTAGACGCATCAATGCAGCAAACAAGTTGGCCAGGCTGCTTGGGTTGCTACTGCCGCCGTCTCTCTCGAAACAGCGTATCGCAGCGCGG
>JADLDX010000974.1 GCA_020846515.1 Pirellulaceae bacterium | reverse complement strand
TGATTTGCCGGCGGCCAACGTTGACAAGGTTCGGGAAGAGATCGACGCAGATCTGGGGCTCGATCCATTTGCAGCCGTGGCGGTTTCGGCCAAAACAGGACTGGGTATCGATGATTTGCTAGCTGGTATCGTCGAAAAACTGCCTGCCCCTCAAGGCGACCCTAACGCAGCCCTAAAAGCTCTAGTCTTCGACGCTCACTTTGATACCTATCGCGGCGTGATACTCCAGGTACGCATCATGGAAGGCACGCTCAAAACCGGCGAAACGATTCACTTCATGCATGCCGGTCGCGATTACAAAGTAGACGAACTAGGCTACAACCAACTCAAGCTCAATCCCCGAAAGCAGCTGAGCGTCGGCGAAGTTGGTTATGTTGTGGCCGGCGTCAAGAGCGTGAAGGATATCGAAATTGGCGATACCCTGACCCATCTGGAGCGGCAAGCCGCTGCGCCGATACCTGGTTACAAGAAGGCCAGGCAAGTTGTGTTCTCATCGATCTATCCGATGAGCACGGATGAGTACCAGGACCTTACCAAAGCTCTCGAGAAGCTGTCGATCAACGACGCCGCTCTTACGTTCGAAAAAGACAGCTCAGCCGCACTTGGATTCGGTTTTCGCTGCGGATTTCTGGGACTGCTGCATTTGGATGTCATTCAAGAGCGATTGCAGCGCGAGTTTGACTTGGGGCTGGTAATCTCCGCACCGTCGGTTAAGTACAAACTGGCTCTAAGGAACGGCACGACCATCGACGTCGACAATCCCAGTTATTGGCCAGACCCGATGACTATCGAATCGACCATGGAACCCTACATCAAAGCCACGATCCTCATTCCGGAGGAATATGTTGGACCGGTAATGGAGCTCTGCCGCGAGCATCGCTCGGACAGTCAGACGATGAACTATCTTTCTGCCGGACGTGTGGAAGTGGTCAGCGAAATGCCGTTGGGCGAAGTGCTTTTCGATTTCTATGGCAAGTTGAAAATGATCACTCGCGGCTACGGCTCATTCGACTATGAACCCATCGAGTATCGCACCACCGATATCGTTAAGGTGGATATTTTGGTTAACAAAGAGCCGGTGGATGCTCTGTCCTATTTGGTGCATCGCGATAAATCGCGCACCCGCGCCTTGCACTACTGCGAGCAATTGGCGGAAGCTATCCCGCGCCACCAGTTCAAGATACCAATCCAAGGTGCCATTGGCGGTACTGTGATCGCCCGAGCGACGATTCAGCCTTTCAGAAAAGACGTGACCGCCAAGCTCTACGGCGGCGACGTCACCCGCAAGAACAAACTGCTCGAGAAGCAAAAGAAGGGCAAGGCCAAGATGAAGCAGTTTGGTAGCGTCAACATTCCTCAAAAAGCTTTCGTCTCCGTGTTGCGCTCCGATAACGATTAGTGGCCGCCGATTAGCCAGCTCGCGCCATCCAGGCCGGAGGGAGACAGAAAAAAGGGGGACAGAAAAAGGAATGCAGCGACGCTAAACGACGGCGGGAGTGGGAGACACTTGGTCTGAACTTTCCCTGTAATCACTTGGCTCATCATGATCTTCCAGACCAACCTTGGCCGGGTCGTAACCGAAGAACGCGATGAAGCCTGCGTATAGCCGATAAAAGATCGGAATCTGGAACAGTACCACCACGGTGGACATCATCAGACCAAACGCCAAGCTGGTCGCCATCGGCACCAAGAACTGGGCCTGAAAAGACCGCTCCAGCAGCATAGGAGCTAAACCGCCGATCGTAGTTACGCTGGTCAAAAACACAGGTCGCAATCGGCGCCGGCCAGCTTCACGCAGCGCTTGATCCAGTGGCGTGCCACTACGCACGCTGGCGTTGATAAAATCCAGTAGCACAATCGAGTCATTGACTACAACGCCTGTCAGCGCCACCAACCCAAAGAAACTAAACAGCGTCATCGGCAAGCCCATGATGCTGTGTCCCCAGACGGCACCGATAACACCGAATGGAATGATGGCCAGAATGAGCAGTGGTTGAAGGTAGCTGCGAAACTCCAAGACCAATAGCACATACATGGCCAGAAGTGCCAACGCGGTGCCGATGAATAGGCTGACCATAGACTCTTGGGTTTGCTGCTGCTGGCCTTCCCAACTGATACCCACAGCCGGAAAGCTTTCAGCCAGCTTGAAGACAAAGTCTTGTTTCAAACCATTGATAACGTCAGTCGAGTTGGCTTCGGCCGCATCGAGATTGGCCAGGACGGTGATCGAGCGTTGTTGATCCAGCCGATTGATCTCGGAATAGCCACGAGTGACCGTAATGTCGGCCAACTCGGTAATCGGACGTTCGACGCCATCATCGCCGCGGACGCGTATTTCTTTGAAATCGGCTAGTGATCGGCGTTCGTCTTTGGGGAAACGCACCATCAACTTGACTTCGTGCCGCCCACGTTGCAGTCGCATGACTTCAGCGCCGTAGTAGCTATTACGAATCGTTTCAGCCAGATCGGCCGTGGTGACACCAGTGGCCACGGCGCGATCCTTGATCTTGATCTGAAACTCGAGCTTGCCCTCCGAGATATCGTCGCGAATATCATAGACACCGCTAAACGTGGCTAGCGCCGCTTTGGCAGCTTCAACGGCACCGTCCAATTGTGCTTGATGCTCACTATTGGCGAGCAATTTGAACTCGATGGGATTGCCACCGGGTCCGACCGAAGCCGAATCAAAAGTGACGCGTTCAGCACCTGGGAAATCACCGGCAGCTTGACGCCATAAATTGATCAGTTCCGTACTGGTGATGGTGCGCACGCCGGCGTCGTGCAGTTCAACTTGCACTTGCCCGACATGACTGCCGTTTGATGATTCAGCCGATCCGAGCGCACCTTGGGCAGTGGCCTGACCTACTTGACGGAACGTTAACTTAGCTGGCCCCTTGGGCTCCAGAGGATCGGAGGCCATGACGGCTACAGCTTCCTCGCCTAAGGCCTTCACGTCCCGCTCATAGATCTGCTCGCTGACCTTGCGGATAGCTTGCTCTAAGCGCTTGGTACTTTCGTCCGTAATATTGGCCGGTGTTCCATCCGGATAAATGATCTGGGCAATTATCTGGTTACCATCGCTCTTTGGAAATGGATCGAACGGCACAATGCCACTACGTACCGCCGCGACGGTTACCATCAGCATCATCAGCGCGCCGCAGATAGCCACCAGCGGATAACGCATCAAAAAGTTGAAGGCCGGCTGGTAAAGGTTATCGCCGACCCAATCGAGAGCACGACTGGGAATACTGGCCAATCGCGTAAAGATGTTGCCCGATCGACTGCCGGTTGAGAGTGAGCTGCCATTTGTTGCGGCATCACTAGCCGCTGCGCCGCGACGCTTCTTGGTATGGGCCAAATGGCTAGGCAGTGCAAAGGATGCTTCCACCAGCGAAATCAGCAGCATAGCGATAATAGCGGCAGGCATCACGGCGATGAACTTGCCCATCACTCCGCTGACAAACAACATGGGCACGAAGGCGATGACGGTAGTGGCCACCGACGAAAACACTGACGGCAAGACCTCCACCGCTCCATCAACAGCCGCTTGCATTGGTCCCTTACCCATCTGACGGTGCGTGTACACGTTTTCACCAATGACGATGGCGTCGTCTACGACGATGCCCAAGGCCATTAGGAACGCAAACATACTGAGCATGTTCAGCGTCTGCCCCGTCATGTACAAAACTATTCCAGCTCCCAGCACACTGATGGGAATACCCATGGCGACCCAAAACGCCAGGCGAAAATCGAGAAAGAAAGTCAGTAGCAGGAAAACGAGAATCAGACCTTGAATACCATTGTCACGCAACAGTCGCATACGGTCGCGCACATCCACACTGGTATCGCCCCATGTGCGCAGCGCATAACCGGCGGGCAGGGTTATGCCATTGGGATTATTGGGGTCGGCAAAGTTGTTGACTGCATCGGCGATATCCAGCAAATCTTCTTGGCTGGTGCGATCGATGCTGATCACCATAGCCGGTTGACCGTTGACTTCGCTGACCGTGGTCTGGTCATCAAATTCATCGCGGACCATGGCGATATCACCGACAGTAAGTACGGCGCCGTTGACTTGTTTGATGATCGGCAGTTGTTTAATATCTTCGCCGATTTCGCGGCGATTCTTGCCCCGCAGCAGGATCTCCTGGCCATCGGCCTTTAATTGTCCACCGGGCATTTCCACGTTTTCACGCCGCAGAGTCTGCGCGACGCGAGATAATGTTAGACCATATTTGCGGAGTGTGTCTTCAGACATCTCGACATCGATCTGATACGGCTTGGCACCGGCCAGGTTCGCTTGGGTGACTTGCGGCAATTCGAGGACTTTATCGCGCACCGTCTCGGCCACTTCGCGCAGACGCAACTCGGCCTCGGGATCGTCGCTGGTCGGCCCGATGACGGCCAGGCGTATAGCCGGCTGCCTGAACGTTAATTGCTCGACTTGCGGGTTCTCAGCCAGTTCTGGAAAGTTGGTAATGCGTTCCACGCGCGATCGAGCCTCGTTCACGACTTTTTGAACATCGCGGACATTGGCATTTAATTCCGCGATCACATAGCCGCCGCCTTCGCGAGCTATGCTGCGCAGACGTTTGATACCAGCCAGAGAGCGTATGGCTTCCTCGACCGGTTGGCACACGCCCTTTTCGGTATCGGCAGGTGAAGCACCGGGGTAGGGCACCGTGATCAGCACGTATTCCAATTCAAACTCGGGAAACGTCTCGCGGCGCATCATGGCGAAACCCACGATGCCAGAGACGATAACCGATAAAACGATCACGTTGATGCCGGGGCCGTTTTGAACGGCCCAGTTAATCCAGGACTTCATGGCAGCCTCTTGCGTACGCGTAAGCCATCGGAACCATCTCCGGCAATGCCCGACAGTGGCGAGACAATTACTCTGTCACCTGCTTGCAAAGAGCCGCTGGGCACTTCACAGATCCAATATTTGAGAGCTTCTTCCGACGCCCCCGAGCCAGCGGGTGCTGGAACTTCGAACGTATGCACGACATTAATTTTGGTAAGCAGCTTCAAGAATCCCACGTCCCATTCTTCAGGATTGAGCGGGGCAGCTTTGATCGCAGATTTCGCACCGGCGGTCTGTGCGTCCGCTGCAACATTCTCCGACTTAGCAGCGCTACCGTCACTGGATGGTGCTTCGCCAGGCTGCGCGCTGCCGGACACTTTAGGCAACGCATCCATGGTGGGCTCGAACTTCCAAATGATGTTACCCGGCTTAACTCCCAATCTCGGCACCAGCAACAGTACGCTGTGGGGCTTGGCGGCGATGATGACATCGACAAACATGCCACGAACCAAGGCCGATAGACCGCTGTTACGCGATGTGCTGGGCGGTTGACCATTGACTGTGAATGCCGTGGGCGAATCGACTACGACTCGACAAGGCACGGTACGACTTTGCGGGTCGATGCCACTGCCATCATAGCGATCCAGATGTCCTTGCCAGCGATATACCAGATCTTCACGTCCGGTGACTTTGAACTCAATGGTTACAGGCGTCTTCGGCAGAGCATACGCGTTGCCTGGTTCGGTGCTGGGTAGTTGCCCCGTTGAACGGGCGGCTTGTTGATCGAGCACCCACATCAACTGATCCACGCGCAGGTTACACTGAACTTCTACGGATCCCAAATCCTCCAGCGTGGCCAAGGCATCGCCTTTGCGTGTGTACGAATCGGCTTGGGCCATCTCGCTGGCGATGATACCATCAACCGGAGCAGTGATCTCGCAGCGTGAGAGATTCAGTTTGGCTTGATCCAACTGATTGGAGGCCAATCGTTTGGCCAGTTCCAAGCGTGTGCGTCGCGTTTCGAATGACTGCAGTTGATTTTCCAAGGTGGTCATTTGATTGACCGATGTCAATCGCAATCGTTTCACCTGATCAACCTCGGCTCGACTGGCCACGCCCTCGCGCAAAGATTGAAGGCGGTTGAGATCAGCGTCGTGCAGCGCCAGTTCCTCTTTGTTGACGGCCAGCATACGGTTGGTGTTGGCTACATCTTGATCCAACTCGCGCAGTAACGCTTGCTCCTGCTCGAGCATGCGCTGCAATCGTTCGACGGTGAGTTCGAAGTCGCGGGGATCGATACGATAGAGCAGTTGGCCCTTCTTCACAAAGTTGCCAGCCCGAGCTTCAGGTGCCTTGTAGACGACCCTGCCGTCCACTTCGGCGGCCATGTTGATTTGGCGAAACGGCACGACCGTTCCCGAGACAGTGATGTCAAGGGTCGGGGAGTGGTCAGCCAAGAGCGCTACCGGCTCGGCTTCGGCTTCAGGCAACAAGGCCAGGCGAGACGCGACATGGGTCCCG
>JADLDX010000973.1 GCA_020846515.1 Pirellulaceae bacterium | reverse complement strand
TGTTCTCAGTATTCTCACTGCTCACGCGTACGATCTTCCAATCTTTGTTGGAGAGAACGTTCTTGACTGGCATGGCGGCTGCTTGGGCGATCCGCGTCGGGGCGCGGGGCGAACTGGGATCATCGTGATGGCCCGTCTTCGCGCGACGATCACGTTCATGTCGATCGGTGCGCGTGAATGTTCCTTCGACGGCTGGCGTGTGAGCTGTTGTCGCTAGGGCTACGAGCCTGGCAACGATATCCGGTTGTGCGTCGGCGAGGTTCTTCGATTCGCTTGGGTCGGTAGCCAAGTCGTATAGCTCCCACTTGGCATTGGGCTTTGTGCGGACAGCTCGCCAGGTTCCTTGACGAATGGCAGTTGCACCACCGATCTCCCAGTAGAGGAATTCATGTTGCTGTTGAGCATGTCCCGCCTTGTTCTCGCCGATTAAAGTGGGCAAGAGCGATAGGCCATCGACGTCGGCCGGCGTTTGCGCACCTGTTATTTCCGCAATCGTGGGCAACACGTCGGGAAAGTAACCGAGATGCTCGCTGACAGTGCCAGAGGTGATCTGGCCGGGCCAGCGAGCTATAAACGGAACTCGCAAACCGCCTTCGTATAGCTGTCCTTTGGAGCCACGGTATTCGACGCCCGACTTCGGATTTTTGTTCGCCGAATGCACACCGCGTGGATACTCCTTCGACGCAAAGTAATCGGCACCGCCATTGTCGCCACTAAACACAACCAACGTATTTTGATCGACACCCAGTTCCTTGAGCAACGCGAGCACTTCACCGACTTGTCGATCCACCATACTCACCATGGCGGCGTATCGGCGAGCACTCTCGGGCCATGGTTGGTCCTTATACATGGCCCAGGCTGGATCGGAATCAGGAATGTCGAAGATGCCATGCGGAGGCGTGTACGGCAAATAGGCGAAGAACGGAGTTCGTTGTTGGCCATGGTCGCGAATGAACTTCATCGCTGCATCATGAATCTGATAATGCGAATAGGTCTGGCCTTGCGAGCCGCCTTTGTTCCCCGCCAGCGCCACTTCCTCGCTGTTGCGGATCAGATACGGTGGATAATAGGAGTGAGCATGCACTTGATCGTAATAGCCGAAGAAGAGATCAAAGCCATGCTTCTCGGGAACGCCGGTCGAATCACGACCGCCGACTCCCCACTTGCCGAACCCGCCCGTGGCATAACCCAGTGGCTTGAGCATGGAAGCCATCGTGGTCTCGTCCGCTCGCAGCGGCGTACCGCCTCCGTTGACTCGCACCGAAGTGTGTCCGCTGTGTTTACCGGTCAGCAAGCAGCAACGCGTCGGCGCGCAGACGGAGGAGCCGGCGAAGATATTGGTCAGTCGCATCCCCTCTGCTGCCATGCGATCCAGGTTGGGTGTCTTGATGTTTGTCCCACCATTAAATCCCGGTTCGAAGTACCCAAGTTCGTCGGCCATGATGTAGACGATGTTGGGAGGCGGCTGCGCAGCAGACAATGGCAGTTGCGCCAGCAGCGCACAGGAAAGAACAAACGCAGCGAGAAGACGAATCGTCATTGGCATCGTGGGCACTCCTGGAGTTATGGATTCGGCGGGGATCGCAAGTCATCGACCTTTACTGGGTCGCTGCCTTCACTGGGCCGCTGCCTTTTTCTTGCCATTGCCTTTCGCCTTGGGCTTGGCCACCGCACCATCATTTTTCGTGGGCATCGGAGCTTTGACTTCGGTTCGCCAGGCGACCAGTCGATCGTGCAGTTCCTTGGCCTTGGCCGGATTTGCCTTGGCGAGGTTCTTGGTTTCGCCGATGTCATCAGCGAGGTTGTAAAGCTCAAGTCGACCGTCTTCGAAGAACTCCATCAGCTTCCAATCACCCGATTGAATGAGGCTGACCGGCGTCGTGCGCAACATGCCAGGCCCCGATCCCAGATAGCCCGGGAAGTGCTGAAAGATCGCATCGCGT
Source organism: Pirellulaceae bacterium (assembly GCA_020846515.1). GTDB lineage: Bacteria > Planctomycetota > Planctomycetia > Pirellulales > Pirellulaceae > Aureliella. The sequence goes on along the minus strand of JADLDX010000973.1, from coordinate 1,827 downwards.
TGCAAAGTGGCTGCCGGATCGCGGAACAATTTCACCAGGCTCTCTCCGTCGAGCACCTGCCTGGGTTTAGGTGCACCTGCGATTTCGAGCAGTGTCGGATATAGATCCACATGAATCGACGGCACATTGCAGGACGATCCTGACTTGGTCACGCCTGGCCAGCGTACGATGAACGGTTCACGCGTGCCGCCTTCGTACAGGCTGCCTTTGCCGCTGCGCAGAGGGGCGTTGTCGGTGATGCCGCCACCATCTCGGTCGTTGGTTTTCGCCTTCTTCTCTTTGCCTTCCAGACCGGGATCGCGCTCCAGACCATTGGGTCGGTTGTAGCCACCTACGCCACCGTTATCGCTCGTGAAGATCAAGACTGTGTTGTCAGCGAGTTTCACTTCGTCAAGTGTTTGCATGACTCGGCCAACACTTTCATCCACAGAAGCAATCATCGCGGCATAAGTCGCGCTCTTGTGGCCGCCGACACCTGGTTTGGGTTTGAACTTCTCAATGAGATCGGCCTTGGCATCGAAGGGCGAATGTACTCCGAAGTGAGGCAGGTAGAGGAAGAACGGTTCGTGCTTATGGCGTTTGATAAAGTCGACGGCTTTGTCGGTGAGAAAGTCGGCGAGATACTGTCCCTCGGGGTAATCCGTTTTGGGATTAGTGGCAAAGTTGAAGTGTTTGCCCGCGCTGACAATGGCTTCGTCGAAACCGCGTTTGCCAGGATGGTATGGCCCTTGCTCACCAATATGCCACTTGCCGAACATGCCTGTCGTGTAGCCAGCGGCTTTGAGTTGCTTGGCAATGATGTCGCGGTCGAGCGGTAGATTGGTGACGTTGTCTACAGGTCGTAAAGGACGTGTGCTCCAATCGAAGCGATCGATGCCACCGACGGTATAGACTCCGGTGCGCGCACCATATTGCCCGCTCATCAAGGCCGCTCGAGTCGGCGTACAATTCTGACAATGATGATGGCTGAGCAGTTTCATACCCTGCGTCGCCAGCCGGTCGATGTTCGGCGTCTCGTAATACTGGCTACCGAAACAAGCGACGTCGGTATAACCAAGATCGTCGGCCATGATAAAGACGATATTGGGTTTGGCTGCAGGCTCAGCCGCAGTGGCGTTAAGCAGGGTTAGCGCGCTGAGGAGCAACACAACCAAGAGTGTGTGAGGAGCTTTCATGGGGGGGTCTCTTTGTTGCTGGTAAGGGTAAGAGCCTAGCTGGACAGCGCCACTTTGAATCGAATTCACAGTGATTCGCTGCTATTTCTTAGATATTAGCCGTTTTGGCGTTAGCCACGGTTTTCGCTGAAAAAACCGGGGCTAACGCCGGCTAACGCCCAGCGGCTGATTCAAAGTGGCGCTGTCCAACTAGGGTTGGTTCAAATTGTACTCGACGACCAGCCTGAGAGGGTAACGTTTGCGTTGAGCCAGACGACCAATCGATCAATCGCACGGCATCCATCCAACCGGGTGCGCTGCCACCGACCGATGGTCCAACCCCGTTGGTGTAATCCACCTTTGGTGTGGGCCACGACGTGTCGGGGGCGAAACGGCGGGGCGGGGCGCCGGTACCCAGGGTACGCGGCTACGCCGCGAACCCTGGGCTGTGGAATGTAACGCCGTTGGCGTAGGTGCCATGGTTGGATTCGTTTATTCTCGACGTGGTTGGATTGCGATGCGGACATCCCCATTCAGACCTGTCCGCTTTATGTCGCTATAGTAATATGTAGTCAGGCTTTCTGCGGATCCTAAAGAGACTATCGGCGTGCTGAGTTCCAATATGTTTAGAGTTCACCGTGTGGCTACGGCTTTACTGTTACTGATCTCTGCG
>JADLDX010000972.1 GCA_020846515.1 Pirellulaceae bacterium | reverse complement strand
TGTTCTCAGTCCTTTCCGGGGTCAGTGGCTGCTCAATTGTCGGCATACCAAGTCACCGTTATGACTGCTGCGAGTCTGGTGAACTGGGGGGGGAAGGGCCATGCCCGCCGGGAATTATGCCCCCGCTTCCAGGATTTTTAGCTGAGTATCAGGCTCAAAAGAAGTTGCCCGTAGCGCCCGAGCATCCTCGCTTCCACCCGCTGCCTACTCGCCCTATGCTCGGCCCAGCACCACCATAAGCAGGTGCCAGGGGCGGAATTCTGTAGCGGTTTTGTCTGCTTTTACTCATGGCCGACCTGGTTTGATACCTCAGTTGGCGCTCATCACCCAAGCCGGCACCCCTTCGGGGCCTAGTCTAACCCGTACAGCTATTTCAACCCTAAAATTTAGCACCTTTTGGGAACTTGGGCTGCTCTTGGGCAATCACAGAACCAAAGCGGTTCGTTGACAGGGTGGGGAGTGGAATTAGAATCGAACTAGCCTTTTTCTAGGCTACGCATCTTATCCAGAATCCCAGAACGCCTTTTGGGCGGGTTGCAAGTGTCTATTGATGAGGATGGTCAGGCCCTGACAATGGGTGTCGACCGATCCGTTTTAAACTGGCTTTGATTCCAGGCCGTTCGATTTCTTGAGGACTGAAAAGTGACGTCTCGCAAGGCTCAGAAGCGCTCTTCTTCCAAATCCAGTCAGGCTGCCATCCGCAAGGCATTGAAGCGAGGCGCGAGGCGAGCATTCGAAACGCTCGAAGACCGTCGAGTGATGACAGTCGAGGCTTGGTCGGACGGTTTTTACTATCCTCCTGATGCAATTCAGCGCACTTTGTTGCCACCGACGATTTCGGCTGAGCAATTCGATGCGATTAGCAAGGTCCAGTTTGCCGACTCGATCGTACGGACGCGCGGTACCGGTGAAGGTACGCAAGGCGCCACGTCTCTTTCGGAAGTGGAGCCCAACAGTCAGCGTTTCCAGGCACAGTTTCTGCCACTGGGAACTGGGTCGGCTCAGTTCAACAATGTGAGCGTGCTGGGCACATTGCCTGCCGTGGCCGGCGTGTTCGATGAAGACTACTACGCGTTTGATTTGAAAGCTGGCGATATTCTGGATGCCAGTCTTAATGCAACACGGCCCAATTTCGACTTATCGATTCTCGATAGTGCTGGAGTCGAGATTGCGGTTACCCTTTTGCCAGTTGGAGCCGCTACCTATCCAGTTTCTAGTCCATTGGGACGAGCCGGTGCGGCCAGTGGTTCGATTGTGATTCCAGCCGATGGCCGTTACTTTGCTCGGGTCAGCCAGGGCGATTCTCCGTACACGTTGTCGTTAAGAGCATTCCGCAATACATTCGAAGCGGAGAACATCGGTACCAAGCAGAAAATCTTCTTGGACTTTGATGGCGCTACCATCCGTCGCGACATATTTGGCATTCCCACGGCTGCCGGCAATGCGCGTTTGTCACCGTTGTCCAGTTTTCTGGCCGGCTGGGGGATGACGCCTGCTGATGAAAATATGATGATCGATAAGATCATCGCTTCGTTCACACGACGCTTTACCGGCTCGCTGCCAGCCAATGGAAACAACGGCTACTTCGGTTCGTCTGGGGTAGCGGGCGAGTTCGATATTGAGATTTTGAATAGTCGTGATCACGCTGATCCATGGGGCTTGCCCAATGTCAGCCGGGTCATCGTTGGTGGAACGGTAGCTGAGTTACTGATTCCGACGATTGGCATTGCCGAGTCGATCGATGTTGGCAATTTTGATCGCGAAGAGACCGCAGTATCCTTGCTCGATGGTATCTTGCCGACGTTTACTCTTTTCCCACGAGCGGGTACGGTTCCGCTATCGGATTTCTTGGCTGATGCGATCGGTATCGTCACCGCGCACGAAGCCGGTCACTTCTTCGGTGCCTTCCACACGGACCCAACCAACGCCAACAATCAGTTGATGGATCGTGGTGGAACTTTGGCATCGTTTGCTGGATACCTGGGTGTAGGGCGCGACGGAGTTTACGGTACGAGCGACGATGTCCCAGCTCTGTTTGGTACTGATCGCTACGACAGTTTGACTTCCCCATTCGCCTTCGGAATTCAAAACACGGCCGCAGCTGTAGCCGCAGGCTTGTCCACCGGCACCATTGGCGCTTACGGCAATGGCACAGTATTCCTGGATGCCAATCTGAATCGCAATCGCGATGGCGGCGAAGCAGGTTTGAGTGGTTTGCGAGTTTATGCTGACATAAATGGTGACGGCATTTACCAAAGTGGTGAACCACAAGCCATTACCAAGGGTGATGGTACCTATTCGTTGGCGCTAACTCCTGGCACCTACACAGTGCGTCAAGATGTTCCCGTCGGTTTCAAGATCACTACGCCAGCGACCAACTCGCACCGCATTACGGTTGCCAACGGTACCGTCGTCAATAATCTGAACTTCGGCCTGGAACGCGTGGATCAAACCGTAACGGGCTTCAAGTTTAACGATCTCAATGGCAATGGTTTTCCTGATCCAGGCGAGCCACGCATGGCTGGCGTGTGGATTTGGATCGACGTCGATGGTGACTACCGCATAGACCTTGGTGAACCCCAAGTCAAAACGGCCGCCGACGGTAGTTATTCGCTGAAATTCCCAGGTGTTGGTCTGTGGGGCATCCGCGAGTTGATCGAGCCCGGTTATGTACAAACTCTACCTGGTCCTTCCACTGGTTTCCGTTATGTGGTGGAAGTCACCGGTAATCCAGCCGTTGATCTTCCAAACATGACCGGATTGAACTTCGGTAACCAATTGTTCTTGGACTTTGGAGATGCTCCGAACACTTACGGCACATTGTCGGCCAGCGACGGAGCTCGGCATGGTTTCATTCCAGGGTTGATCTTGGGTGCGAACTGGGATGCTGAGCAAAATGGGCAACCATCTGTCACCGCACTAGGCGACGATGCGGTTGGTGCCTTGGATTCGTCCGACCAAGTGATTGATGACGAAGATGGCGTTCTATTGGCACGACCTATTTCGCGTTCGGCGACGAACATCCTGAGTGTTACCGCCAGCACGACAGCCGCTACGGCTTACCTGCATGGCTGGATTGACCTCAACGGCGACGGCGATTTCACCGATTCGGGTGAAAAGATTTTGTCCAATCATGTTGTGAGCTCCGGCACACAAACCGTAACCTTCCCAGCTCTGGGTGGAGCACGGTTGGGCGACACTTACATGCGAGTACGCTTGTCGCAAGATAGAGATCTGGGGCCCACGGGATTGTCGGGCTCGGGTGAAGTGGAAGACTATCGGATCTCGATCGTCGAAGCACCGCAAATCGCTTTAAATGACTCTTTCGAAGTGTCGCGGAACTCGACCCTCAATTCATTGGACGTTGTTGCCAACGACTTCAAGGTCCCCGGTGAAACGCTGACCATCGTCAGTCAAGGACCAAGCCGAGTCGGCGGTATTGTTCAAGTCACCAGCGACAACAAGATTCTTTACACACCGCCCAACGGCTTTGTTGGTACAGATACATTCCCGTACACCGTCGAATCTGCCACGGGCGAAACATCTACGGCTAACGTGACCGTTACCGTTAACTTGTTCTTTGAAGATCCCAAGGCTATCGACGATAGCTTTGATGTGCCAACGAACGCTGTTAGTTTTCCTCTGAACGTGCTGGCCAACGATATCGAAGGTCGCGCCGGAGCGCTGAGCATTATTTCGGTAACTCAGCCAAACTTGGGTGGTCAGATCAGCATTGCCACCGGTGGCCAATCGTTACGCTTTACCCCGCCTCGCGATCAAGGTGACACGTCGCAGTTTACCTACACGGTGGCTGATGCTGCAGGTAAAACCTCGACCGCGACCGTTACGCTGCACACTCTGCCCGGCGACCAATTGAACGATGACGTATTGATTCGATTGGTAGCGACCGACTTGAGTGGCAATGTGATTACGGCTGTGCCCCAAGGTCAGGAATTCCGCATCGATGTCTTTGTAGATGATTTGCGTAACGATCGCAGTGTACCGATCTTGGTTAGCTCGCCAGGTGTCTTTGCGGCCTACTTAGACCTGCTGTACAACTTGCAGTTGGTTACCACGGTGCCATCGCAGGCTGGTAGTCGATTCGACTTCGACGTGTCGTTCGTCAACGGTTACACGAATCTGCAGTTGGGCGACGCGAGCGTACCTGGCATCATCGACGAATTGGGAGCGTTTAATACCTCCTTCCTGATGAACCAGCCAAACCCAGTTCGCATGGCCTCGATACGCTTTGCGGCCCGTTCGCCAGGTCTGGCTGTGTTTAAGGCCGATCCAGCCGAGGATCCATTGGCCGATACCGTTTTGTTCGATACACAAAACACTCCGGTTCCGCTCGAAAGAATCCGTTATGTCGGCACCACACTGGAAATCGTGGGTGACAGTACCGAGTTCCCTCAGGCCATCGACGATTCCTTTACGACCAACGTGCCTGTTGGCGCTCGTAACTTCCCGCTGCAGGTTCTTCCTAATGACCGCCCAGGTTCCACTGGTGTCATTCGCCTGTTTGACGTGACTCAGCCGACTAACGGTTCAGTCGACATCAACAACAACGGCACGCCTAATGATCCAACCGACGACCGTATTCTGTATACGCCGACCGCAAGTTTCACAGGCACCGATACTTTCACATACACGATTCAAGATAGCCGAGCTGTCCAAAGCACGGCTCGTGTGACCGTTCGCGTCGGCTCGACTACGATTACCGATGCCAATGATGATGTCAACCTAAGATTGCAACTGTTCAAGACGGATGGCACGCCGTTGGCCGACGGTGAAACACTGCCGGTGAACAGCAAATTCCAATTGCGAGGTTTTGTCAAAGATCTTCGGGGACCGTTTGACAGCGGTGTGTTCGCTGCCTTCCAAGACATCATCTACAACTCGGCCATCGCCAGCGTTGACCCAGATACAAACAATCCTTTGGGCTTCAGCATCGAGTTTGGTCCTGACTACCGCCGCGTTCAAACGGGCGATGTTCGCGTGCCAGGCTTGATCAATGAAGTCGGCTCGATCCAGACCGGCGGTACACCTCTGGGAGACGCGGAGCGACTGCTGTTTACCATTACGTTGACTGCCAATCGCGTAGGCACCGTCAGCTTCATTGGTGACCCAGCTGATGTGTTGCCACTGCACGACACCCTGTTATTCCAGCCACCTACACCAGTAACGGCTGATCGCATTCGCTATGGATTCGACTCAGTCACCATCGTGGCGGGCAGCGGAGCTGGCGGTGAAGGCTTTACCAATCCGAACAACGCCTTCGACGTAAACGCAGACGGTAACGTCTCGGCCATCGATGTTCTGAGCGTTATCAATCTGCTCAATAACGGCGGCAGCGGAACTCTAAACGGTGGTGGCGAAGGTGAAGATGCCAACCGACTATATGTCGACGTTAATGGCGACGGTGTCTTGTCTCCGATGGACGCTTTGTTGGTGATCAACTACCTCAATGGCCGTGGTGTTGGAGCAGGCGAAGGTGAGGCAGCTCCGGTTGTCGTCCTGTCCAATCGCGTAATCGATGCGTTGGACAATCTGGCTTCGTCTGGCGTTGATATCGGCCCAAATGCCACTGCCCTGATTGCCGCTCAATCGAACGCACCGATTGTGGGCGATCTGGCCCTGGATTGGACCTTGCCTGGCAGCGAAGAAGGCGAATCGCTTGATGATCTGCTGGGCGAACTGGCCCCAGAAATCGACACCGTTTGGAAACGCAAATAGGCTCTTGGTAGCGGACGCTGCCGTTCCCAGGTGGCATAGCCATGTTTAACTCATCCGCGCGGGGTGCATCGCACCCTGAGCGGTTTACAAGCTTGGATCGTAGCTTGGGCACTCTTGCCCGAGTTCAAATAAAGCTGACGGGCAAGAGTTCCCATCTTGCGGTTTACAGGTCGACTAATGGCTGTGACCGACCGTTGGCGTCGATAGCATATGGAATCCAAACCAAGGCTACCAAGTCGATGCGTGTATCGCTTTTGCGGCACGGTATATCGACGGGCGTAAGGTTCAACCCGTGAACCGAGAAGCGGTTCTTGAGTTGCTCAATTTCAGCTTCAGCCTTCTCTAGCACTTCGTGCCGTTCTGCCATCAATCGATCGAGCACTTCTTGTGCATTCTTAGATTGGGTGCGTTGCTGTGCCGCCTTGCCCAGGCCTCGGGCTGTGGTGCCAGCGCGGGATCGCTTGTTGCCCAAGAGCATGCCCAGCACAGTGCCACCGATAATGTCGATCGCACTACCCATGAACTGCGATCCTTCTTTTTCGACCTTCTGTTGCGCGGCCATGATCTTG
>JADLDX010000971.1 GCA_020846515.1 Pirellulaceae bacterium | reverse complement strand
TTCTCCTGAAACTTGGGATTGCGTCCGAACGAATAGGCGATTTTGATGGTCTGTCCGCTATCGGTCGAGTAATAGATGTTGATCGGTACTGGTCCGCCCAGAACGTTGCAGTAGTTGCCCCATACCAGCATCTCGCGGCCATCGATCTCCCAGGTATGAATGCCGTCGAGCGGGTGAAAGTACCAACCGGGCTGATCTGGGTTCTGTGGCGTGTGGGGTAGGTAATCGCTGCCATCACGATTCTTGACGATGATCTGTCGATAGGATTTAAGCTTGTCCGTGCTTAAGAAAATCTTCTCGCGTGTCGCAAAGAGTATGTTGCCGTTCTTGAGTAAGCAGCTGAAGGTAATATTGTCTGCATCGGGAAAGGCAGTGCTGTGAGCCCAGGTCTGCGCATTGTCCTCAGATAAAAAGATGCGGCCGTCACCAAAGCCGAAGGCTTGATTGTCGCGTTGTGAATCGATGTACGGACCAGCTGGCGCGAGGCGACACCAAAAGTGCTCGGTCTCGCGGATTGCCGATTGACCCGATTGCACGGGCGCCGCTGCGTTCAGCGGCGAAAGATATGGGTGCGTCAAACATGCTGTGCCGGCCGCAGTCGCGGCGATGGAACCTAGAAAGCGACGCCGGTTAGAATCAGAAGCTGATGCTGGCATGTTAGTACCCTGTAGAGCGCCCCGACCAGGTCAGAGCTTTGATGGCAAACCAAACTCTACATAATATGCATCCGCGACTAGCCGCGCCACAACCCCCAGATGTAAACGAATCGCTCCGCGACTCGCCAATAATCGTAGACGAATCGCTCCGCGACTCGTCATAGTTGGAGGCGAATCGCTCAGCGACTCGTGAATAAACTAGAACGTCCTCGCAACGTATCTGCTCCGTCTAAACCCCTGATGACGGAGAGTACGCCTGCGGCTGACTGTTAAACGAGATTGCCCCGCGTCACGGAGCGCCGGGGCTACAGAGAAAGAACCCCCGTCACGGAGTGCCGGGGCTACAAATGTCAGAAGGTCTTGAGACTTAGCGTGTCTGTGGTCTTTAAGCCGCCGTACGCTTCGAGCAGATCGTCACCGGTGGCATGAACCAGTACCAGGATGGATCCCTCGGCAACACGCTGCTGATCATTTGCCGTCGAGTCATCATCGATATCCCAGTGACTATCGGCGCTGGATAATGTACCTACGGCCGCTCCAGCCGCAGCTGCGACAACAGGGCCGATGATAAAGAATGGTGTGAGCAACGTTCCAACAGCCAACGGAGCTGCAGCGCCAGCGGCCAAGGCGGCTCCTACTGCACCGGACTCGACAACTCCTGGTCGTTCCGTTTGGGCACGCCTGGCCTTTTCCAACTCGACGAGTTTCGGATCATTTTGCGTGATCACCGATACTCGATCGCTACCGAAACCTCGCATTTCGAGCACGCGCAGACCGATATCTGCTTTTTCGTAGTCGAAGTATTCAGCCACAACGACAGAATGATCCCGAATAGACATTTCCGTGTACTCCTTGTTAGTGCTCTGGTTAGAGCACTAGCAATTGGAGTACCGAAAAGTTTACCGTCGTTTGAACTCGCGACTACAGTCGTTTGATCTTGATACTTCGGAAGGCGACCGGATCGTTGTGGCCGGCCAGACCGATGTGTCCTACGCGGTTGTCCAAGCCCTTGGGCACATGTTCGATCTGACTGCGATCAAAGGTATCGATATCGACGTCCAGAATCTTGGTGCCATTGAGCGTGATCTTCATCTTCTGGCCCCGCACTTCCAGCTCTTGGTAATTCCACTCGCCAACTGGTCGCAGGTAACCATGTTTGGCTCCCACGCAATGGTAGATCGAACCGTGATATTGGTATGGCTTCAAATGCGCCTTGGGATGCTTTTCATTGTAGCCATCGCTATCGATGATCTGAATCTCCAGACCATCGGTCGACGGATGACCGTTGGCAGGTGTGCGCACAGCGATGCCGTTGTTGCCCCCTGGGGGCAATTTGAATTCGATCCGCAGGACAAAGTTTTCGTAGGGCTCTTTCGACAGCAGCGCACCACCTTTGCCTTGTTTGCAAACGATGGCACCATCCTTGATTTCGTAATTGTCCACAGCTGCTTGCCAATTGCTTAAGTCTTTGCCGTTATTCAGTTCAACAAATCCCTCGGCGTCGCGCGCAGCCAGAACCTTATTGGCTTCGTCAGCCGGGATTTCACGCAAGTAAACGTTGCGCCATCGAATTTCGCTCCCATGCGTTTGCAGTTGAATTGGACCCCGTGGATATACGGGATCGAGCATATAACCGTTGGGCAGCTTCTTGGCTTCCGACGCATCGCCAGCTTTGGCTTTCGCGTAGGCTAGATAGCCGCTCTTTTGATTGGCGAAAAAGTTTTCCAACGGAGCAAAATCGACGACCACCTCGCCGTTGAGCTTCACGGTGGTGTTTTCACCAATCATGGTCATGTGCAGCTTGTTCCATTCGCCCAGCGGCTTGTCCATCTTCTTGAGTGGATCTTTGCCCGGTGAGCCTTTGCGATTGTTCCACAAGCCACCCGAACCCAGCGCGCGTCCAAGGCCACTAGGATCTGGTTCATTGGCGTCCCATATCTGCACTTGAGGCGTGCCACGGAGGTAAACACCGCTGTCGCCTTTCGGCAAAGCCTTGTACTCCAACTGCAACTCAAAGTCGCCGTAATCCTTATCGGTCGTTAGATACAGTCCTTTACCATCGTTGATCAGTTCGCCATTCTCGACTCGCCAATGGGCTTTAATGTGATCGTCGACCGGTTTGCCCTTCTTGTCGACCAGCCCACCTTCGATCGATTCACGCTTGGTCTTGGCTTGCTCTTCGGGTGTCATGTCCCAGAGTTCTTTAGGGTCGCGAGTCGACCAGCCATACCAACCCGACAGATCTTTTCCGTTGAACAGAGCCACATAACCGGCCGGCGGCGACGGCTCCTGAGCCAAAGCTTGACCACTCCGGCCACCCAGCACGACCAGTCCAATACCCGTACACAAGCCGGCCCCAAAAAGTGTCCGTCTCAAAAAATGAATCGATGGTTTCATCGGGTGACCTCTGTCGATAGAAGAATGTGGTGATGGCAACTGACACCGACGAGTTTAACAGCGAGCCAGCGGGCAATCCAGCCTTGACGGCTGTTCATGTGACGGGAACCAGGCGTATGGAACGGCTTATGGCTCGGAAGCTGGCGACTGCCTTAGCCCTGCTCTACAATTAAAGCTTCCATGATTAAAGGCATTACCGTTCAAATTCAAGCGGAGCAGCGCAAGCTGCCCGGTGTTTCGCTGTGTAAATACAGGTAGAACCGGACGGCTCGCGCCGATTCCGCTTTAAGTCGATCAACGAACGAACGGTATTGCGATTATCGGGTCCACGCAACCATCTGACCGGCCATCCCCACCTGAGATCTCGCGAATGTTTTCATCAGTAACCTTACGATGGTTTCCGCCAGTGTGGCTTGCGGCGCTCGCTTGGGCGTTTTGTTCAATCAGCCCCAGCAGCATCTATGCAGATGAACCAACGACTTCAAACACACCGGCTACTGACTCACCAAGTGCGTCAGTTGAGCAGCAGTTGGAACGCAGATTTCGTAAACAGATCTACCCATTGCTAACTCACGACGAAAAGGGATGCGTGGAATGCCACAATACGGCCGGCACTTCCAATCTCGTCCTTTCGGGCGATGCGCGCAGCGATTTTCGTCTATTGCTGGATGAGCAGTATTTCAAGCTCGTCGGCGCCGATACGCTGCTCAATCGCTTGAGCACCGCGCACGTTGAACGACGGATGCCCAAGGAGGCACCGACCTGGAATGCCAGTGAGATTCAAAAGTTGACACGATTTCTCAAATCGGTCAAGCAATTGGAGGAAAGCACCGGTGTTGCAGCGGACGAACGATTCCCGCGAGCGTTGCTGGATAAATACACCGGACCCAAGAACACCAGCACCGACAACCAGTTCATCACTTATCATCAGCTCAGAGGCAAAGTGAAAGTTCAGTTTGCCGATGACTGGGTGCGCGATGGCCGTGATGGGTTTGCTGAGAACCTGGCTATGTTTGGTGGAGCCGATTTTAAGAGCCGGTTTAATGAATCTAGTCAGCCCAGTGCTGCCTTTCTGACTGCTCTGGAGACCATGGCCCGCGAGGTCTCCGCTCGCGCCTTCGACGAGCAGATAGGCCCGTTTCAAGACTGGCCAAAACCGTCAGCGCGTCCAGAGCCAGTCGGTGCGTTTGTAGACGAATCGCTCCGCGACTCGTCCGTATCCGAATCCGAATCCGGGTCGAGCCGCGGAGAGATGCGACTACAGCCGGATTATCGCAGCGCCATCGATCACTTGTATCAACGAATTCTTTTCCGACCAGCCAGCCAGGCAGAACTGGTGGAAGCTTACTCGTTAATTCGCGATGTCTATGGACTG
>JADLDX010000970.1 GCA_020846515.1 Pirellulaceae bacterium | reverse complement strand
GAACTAACCCTCCCGCTGCGTAGCAGCGGGAGGGTCGCCTGGCGTCAGCTCAGGCGGGGAGGGTGCATGCGCCGCAGAGGAGAGCTCGCAGCAAAATGCTTGACGAGTCGCGGAGCGATTCGTCCACGACCCTCCCCGACAGCAGCGAATTAATTCAAGCTCGAATTAGCCAGGCAAACAGGCTCTTCCAGATCTAGCGCACGAGCAGTAAATAGACCTGACCCTTTTTCTTAAGTTGCTTTCCAGTTGCCAAAATGTTAGTCTGACTGCCACTCTATCGCCTGCCCGCTCTTCTCTAAAGGTGATTTATGTCGGTGAAGCATGGTTGGAAATTGCGCCACGCATTTACGCTCGTTGAGTTGTTGGTAGTGATAGCCATTATCGGCATTATGGTTGGTCTGCTAATGCCTGCAATCCAAGCCGCCCGCGAGGCGGCCAGGCGGACTCAGTGCGCCAACAATATGCGTCAGCTTGGACTGGCTCTGATGCATTACGAAAGCGTACATCGCTCGTTTCCGGCGCTTCGATCGGGCACCCAGGGTTTTAACAGTACCCTGGCCGGAAATCATGAGCGGCGCAGCGGCTTTATTGCTTTGCTGCCCTTTCTGGAACAACAACCGCTAGGCACGCAGATCGACACCCAGTTTCCGACATCGGCCGGAATGATCGCGCCTGGTGGTCCGTTTCCCGGTGAAATCGTGGGCGGCGAGTACACGCCCTGGGCAGCCAAGGTGCCGGTGATTCGTTGTCCAACGGTACCCACGTCCTACGGCTATTTGCCCATCGCATACACCTCATATGGATTCAGTGTAGGCGATAATGTTTTGGACGTCGTCGACGGTCCGACGCGCGGAATGTTTCAATCCAAACGGTGGAAGCGATTAGCAGAAGTCACCGACGGAACCTCCAATAGCCTAGCGATGACCGAGATTCGTGTTGGTGCCTCGATCGGCCACTGGTTTACTGAACCGCAGTTGATGGAGCCGATTAAATTGACGGCTCGAATTCCGCATGTCAAGCATATACCCTTTCTCCCCTACACAGATCCGCCTCTGCAATATGCGCGGGGACTGCGTTGGAACGACGGCGCACCAATTTACACTTCGATTACCACCATCATGCAGCCCAATGATGTGAGCGTCAGCAATCGCTCGTCGCATGATCTGGTCAATGGCCATTATGGCGCTGGTTCGTATCATCAAAATCTGGTTGCCGCGCTGCAAGTTGACGGTAGTGTGAGGTTTCTGAGCGAATACATCGACAACGGTGATCTAGGTGTGCAGACACCCCTGGGCAACGAAGGTCATCCAAGTCCTTATGGCGTCTGGGGCCAGCTTGGCACAATCGCTTGCGGCGAAGTGCTCAAGGACGAACCGTAAAAAGGCTTCTCTAGCATGCGCAACGCAATGGTTCAGACAATGAGAACGGTGGTCTTGGTCGTCCTCTTTACCGGAGCTGTCTCGAGCATTGCCTTGCCGGCAGCTTGGTTGCCCGCTCAAGATCGCCAGGTCGTAGAGGCGCGGGTTGATATTCCGTTTGTGCCTGAATCAGCCAGTCATCCGCTCTTGGTGCTAAATCGGCCGCCAGCTGGCTCGTTGGATAAACTGGAGTTAACGACCAATGGTTTATTGATCAAGCAAGTTGAAGCCGGTGGTAGCAAAGCCAAGACGACAGGCTTTACGCTCAACGTTCAAGCTCCCTCGGCGTTCGCTTTGATGCTGGACTACGATATCAAGCAACTTGAGGCCCCCAAAGCGGCTCGGGTCCAAGGAATGTGGATTCGTTTTGTATTGGAAGGCGGCGAGATTCCAGCGTTGGGTGTGGTATCTGGCCCAAAGATGAAGCGCGGCTTGGCGACTACGGCCCGGCACAGCGATACCGTCAAGCTAGCAATGCAGCTCGAGCCAACCACGTTTACAAGCGGAACTTGGATTATCGAACGGCAAGGAAATGAACTGCGGCTATCGATTGGCGAAGCAACCGGAAGTTATCGCATCGTCAAGCGCATGCCCTGTCCCGAACAGCCACTAAAGGAAATCCAAGTCTGGTGCACACGATACAACTTCGGCAACGGGCCTGCGGAGTTTCTGTTCAAAAGCGCTCGATTCATTGACGCCAGTCAAGTCGTCGGTCAGGCGGTACGCGTACCCTGGCTATCCGCGGCGACCTGGTCGCGGCTTTTTTACGTCGGATGTCTGCTAAGCGCCTGTGGATTTGTAGGCTGGTATTTCTACAAGTTAAAGAAAGGCCCCTGACGCTGCAGAGATCTCGACAAACTACTTTGACTTCTCAACGATTCGCACCAGTGCGAACCCGCCTGAGCCCAAGTGGCGCAATACTGTTCGGCACGAAATTTGCGCATCGGCACAGCTTAATTTTCCATTGGATTGGCACGAATATTGCGCATGATTGCGGCATAACGCTTACTGCCACTTCGACAGACAAGTGGGTGCCATGGCAAGGAAAAGTGCAAGGCCGACTAGTTCAAGCCTACAAGGGTTCAAGTATTTTGAGCTCCTGGACAAACTCCTGGATCGACTTAGTCACGTAGGTTGCGAAAGAGATAAGGCTGGCAATCGCAAGCTTCATTGCGATCAGTACATGGCTTTGCTGCTCCTGTATTTCTTCAATCCAACTTTGTCGAGCTTGCGTGGCTTGCAACAGGCTTCAGAACTGGAGAAGGTCGAAAAACTTCTTGGTACTAAGCGCACTTCACTTGGCTCTCTCAGTGAAGCAGGGTCGGTATTCGACCCCAGTCTTACCGGCGAAATCATGCGTGAATTGGCCAAGCAAGCCATTCCGCTGCTCCCTTCTGCGGATGCAGGAGTACTCAAGAACTTAACAGCCGTTGATGGCAGTTTCTTCAACTCCATTGCACATACGAGTTGGGCACTTTGGTCTTCCCAGCAGCCAGCTGCCAAACTTCATCTTCATTTTTCAGTCTTCGACTGTGTTCCACGTGATGCAGTTGTGACACCCGGAAAGTGCTCTGAAGCAGAGGTGCTTCGAAAGTCGCTCGAGGCCAATCGGCTTTATGTACTGGATCGTGGATACCAAGAGTACTCGCTTTATCGTGGCATCCTTGACATTGGCTCTTCGTTTATTGGCCGAGTCAAAGACAATATTGCCTTTAAGCTCTTGGAAGAACGCGAGATCACCGACGAAGCTGGCAAAGCCGGTGTAATCAAAGACATGGTGGTATCGCGCATCGGAACCGACCACCACAAAGACGAAATCAAGCAGACATTACGAATTGTCGTAGTCAGCATTACCAACAAAGAAGGCAAGCCGACGGAACTGTGGTTGGTAACCAATCTGCTTCACCTTCCAGCTGAAATAATCGGATTGGGATATCGTTATCGCTGGACTATTGAGCTGTTCTTCCGTTGGTTTAAGCAAATCCTCGGAGCCCGCCATCTTATCTCGACAAAAGAAAATGGCATCACGATGCAGCTGTATGCAGGGTTGATCGCTAGCTTACTGATCGTACTTTGGACGGGTCTGAAGGCCAACAAACGCACCTGGGAAATGATTCAGTTCTACTTTATGGGGTGGGCAACTCTCCAAGAGCTTGAATCGCATATCGCCAAACAGAAGCTTCGCCAAGAAAAGTCCGCAAAAAAATCTAAGTAATGCATCTCTAAGGCACATATCGAAAGTATGTCGGCCTGGGCCGCTGCATGCGCTGATCGCAACGCCCCTGAATCAAGCAGCCCCAACGTCTCCCGATTGCACGCCTGCCCAGTTTCGCTACCGAGCATCGGGCGATTCAAGTCAAGTGACGTGCCGAACAG
>JADLDX010000969.1 GCA_020846515.1 Pirellulaceae bacterium | reverse complement strand
CAATCCAACGACTTTCGTCGTAGCCAGACTCGCTCAGTCGCGCTTCGCCCATCTCTTTTCGCAGGACGCGATCGATTTCTGCCGCAACGGCATGCAGTTGCCGACGGCTGGACCCGGTGACGATCACGAAGAAATCAAACATGGACGTTTGTCGCGTTAAATCGATGACCATGATGTCCTGGCCACGATTCTCAGCCGCTGCCTTCACCGCTGCCATGGCGATGCGGAGCGAATACTCTCGCTGCTCGTCTGGCACTGGCGAAAGGGGCGTGGAGACCATTTCAGGGATCGGTCCCTTGGTTCGGGCAATGGGGCTAATACCGGTTTCTAGATCGTTCTGCATGTCGTGAAGGTAACGCCTCACATTCTCGGACAAGTCATCTGGGGCAACGAAAAGACGCTCAACGCGCTATTATATCCGAATCCGAGCCAATAGTGAACTCATAATGTTCAAACGGCCTACACGTCCGATCGTCGAGGGCGGCCGCACACCAAAGGCTCTGCCCAGGTGACCTAAACGGCCAGCGGACACTAACCGGACACTAACCAGACAAAAACCTGGTACATCCTGGACATTACCGCCCAGCGGTCTAGCCCCCCGAGCGACTTGTGGGACATCGCGCCCTTGCATGTTAAACTAGTACCCGATATCACCCCGTAGCCTTTAATAATCCCCCCGGTTTTGACCTCTATAAATAGCTGCCCCCCTGGAGATACCTCATGTTGCGTAGTGTCGGTTTGGTGGTCTGTTGGCTAGCGCTGCTCAGCGCCAACTGGCGGCCGGTGTCGGCTGCCGAGCTGCAGCTCAAAGAAGGTGATTCCATTTGCTTGATCGGTAATGCGTTAGGTGAACGTTTGCAGCATCACCAGGAATGGGAAGCCTTGCTGCACCAGCGGTTCCCCCAGTTGAAGTTGAAGGTCCGCAATTTATGTTTTCCGGGCGATGAGCCGCAGGATCGATTGCGTTCGATGAACTTCGGCGAGCCGGATGATCACTTGAAGCACTCGCAGGCCGATGTCATCGTCTGCTTCTTTGGGTTCAACGAATCATTCGCTGGTGATAAAGGGCTCGAAAAATTCGCGGCGGATGTCACCAAAACCGTCGAGCATATGCGGAAACAAAACTATAGCGGGCGTGGCGCTCCACGCATCGTGTTGGTCTCGCCCATCGCCTTTGAAAACACCGGTGATGCCAACTTGCCCGACGGCCAAGAGCACAATACGCGGTTAAAGAAGTATACGTCGGCCTTGGCCCGCGTTGCCGAGAAGACCGGCGCGGTGTGGGCTGATGTTTTCGAGACTTCGCAAGAGTTGTTCGAATCAACCGATAAACGCTTGACGCTCAATGGTGCCCATTTAAACGCTGAAGGCTACCGGGCCTTTGCACCCATTTTGGATAAAGCGTTGTTTGGCGAAAAAGGTGCTGCGGCCAGTCCAAGAGCTGAAACGATCGCCGCTATCGCCGACAAGAATTTTCATTGGTGGCATCGCTATCGCGCCGTCAACGGTTATTCGATCTATGGCAAACGTGGCGAAGCCGGTTTCGATGGTACTTATCGCAATCGCGAAGTTATGGAACGCGAGCGCGAGATCCTAGATCAAATGACCAGCAATCGTGACGCGCGCATTTGGGCTGCGGCCGCAGGGCAACCCCTCAAAGGCCCTGTCGATGATAGCAACACACTGCCATTCATTGTTCCCAAGACAAACGTGGGTGGCCCCGATGACAAAGAGGCGAAAGCTGGCAAGCTCGGATCGCTGAACTATCTAACATCGGAAGAACAACGCAAACTGTTCAAGCTGCCCGCTGGCTACGAAGTCACTCTGGTGGCTTCCGAAGAGATGTTCCCAGAAATGGTCAACCCAGTGGCGATGAACTTCGACAATCGTGGGCGTCTGTGGGTGGCCACCATGCCCAGCTACCCTCAGTGGAAGCCCAAGTCGAAGCTCGATGACAAACTGCTTATTCTAGAAGATGAAAACGGCGATGGCGTTTCGGATCGTTGTACGGTGTTTGCTGACGGTCTGCACCAACCTACCGGTTTTGAGATTGGGCGAGGCGGCGTCTACGTCGCGGAACAACCCGACATCCTCTTCTTGAAGGATACCGATGGCGATAACAAGGCAGATGTCAAAACGCGCAAGCTCTTTGGTTTCGATACCGCTGATTCGCATCACGGCATCTCTGCCTTTGAATGGGGACCCGATGGCGCTCTCTATTTCCAAGAGGGCACGTTCAAGCAATCCCAAGTCGAAACGCCCTACGGTCTGCAAAGACTGGGGGATGCAGGCGTCTGGCGTTACGATCCACGTACCGAACAATTGGATGTGCATGCATCGTTAGCCTTCGCCAATCCATGGGGACATGTGTTTGATGCCTGGGGCCAGAACTTTATTTGCGATGCTTCGTCAGGCTTTAACTACTGGGGCGTGACGATATCGGGCGAAGTCACTTATCCGGATAAACACCCCGGCGGTGCCTTGGCACGTGGACTGACCAACCCGGGTTCCAAGATTCAACGCGAACCGCCGCATTTCATCGTCAAACGCACGCGACCTTCTTCCGGTTGCGAGATCATTTCCAGCCGCCACTTTCCACCCGAAGCGCAGGGCAATTTTCTGATCAATAACGTGATCGGTGATCGGTCGGTGCTGCAGCACACCATGGCCGACAACAAGAGTGGCTTCGAGGGCAAAGAGATTACGCCCCTTCTTTATTGTGAAGACGGTAACTTCCGCCCGGTCGATTTACAGTTTGGTCCCGATGGAGCTCTGTACATCGTCGACTGGCATAAGGCGCTCATTGGACACTTGCAACACAATCTGCGCGACCCCAATCGCGATTCGTCCCATGGCCGTATCTGGCGCGTGACCTACAAAGGTCGCCCGCTGGTCGATAAGGTCGCGATCGCCGAACAACCCATCCCTCAATTGCTCGACCTGCTGCGATCGCCTGAAGATCGTACCCGTTACCGAGTGCGAAGAGAATTGGCCGATCGCGATACTGACCAGGTGCTGGGCGCGGCCAAATCGTGGATGGCTGGGTTTAAGGCGAATGACTCGCAAGCGACTTTGTTGAAGCTCGAGGCCTTGTGGTTACATCAAACGCACAATGTCATCCACAAAGATCTATTGAATGAGCTACTGAACTGCGACGAGCCACGTGCGCGAGCGGCTGCCACACGAGTTTTGTGTTATTGGCGAGACCGCATCGATGGTGCGGAGGAACTCGTAAGGAAGAGCTTGAACGACAAACATCCTCGCGTACGCATCGAAGCCGTGCGCGCGGCCAGCTTTATGTCAGCCGAGTCTATGCAAGAAGCAGTGCTCGATGCGCTTAACCACGAAATGGATCCGTTTCTCGAATACACGCTCGATGAAACAGTACGCCATCTGGAAGCCAAAGCCGGACAGTAGATCTTCCGGATTTAAAAATTTTAGGTAGCCACCGCTGCCAAGCGGTGGATTGCGCGTACGGACGAGTCCACCGTCTGGCGACGGGTGGCTACGGGCGAGGGGTGGCTACGGGCGACGAGTGGCTACGGGCGACTTGCTCGGAAGTATGCGACATCTTCCGGGCCCTGTATGGGTATCACCGACGGTAGTGCGTCGAGTTCTTTCAGCGCGGAATAGTCCTCGTAATGCAGCGCTAAGGCTAAGCGCGCGCATCGTTCCTGGAATTGGGCCGGCGTGTCATGACAGCCCAATTGGCAGAGTCGGTCGATGTACTGGACATTGCCAGCCAAAATCCGAGTGGCTATCTTGCGTCTCCCAGCCTCATCGAGCTCATTTAAACGCACGATGCGATCGATTCGCCCGGGGCGT
>JADLDX010000968.1 GCA_020846515.1 Pirellulaceae bacterium | reverse complement strand
GACTAGTATGTGTGTCCCCAGTTGTTTGTCTTGTCCCCAGTTGTTTGTCTCGGCTGTTGATGAGTGCTAGCAATGGCGGATTGTGTGTGTCCCTGCGGGGGCGGGTTGATGCCGACATGTCATGCAAGAGATGAGCCACATGAACCAGTCCGGCTTGGCAGACTGTAACGAATCTTCTGGTTGTGGAGGCTGGCCGTTTTTTCGTTACGACCCCTTTCATCCCTTCCGATACTAGAATTTAGCTTTAATTCCATCGGATGGAGATATAGATGAATCCCCTGCTCAAACCACCTATCACTGGCATGTTGTTGGTGACCAGCGTGTTATGCGCAGGTTGTGCGTCGATGGGCCGGCAAACTCCGGTGCAGACACCACCCGCTATCCAGGGCGAAACAGCGACCATGAGTATGCCTGCCTCAACGGCTAGCTCAGCGACCGCAGCGGTGTCCAACGCCACGTTTACATCGTCAGCACCGAATGTGGGTTTCAACACCACTCTAACACCGGCACTGGCCAGCGTTCCAGTTGCCTCCCTCATCCAGCAACCTACTCCACAACCTACTCCCATCACGCCAGTTTCATTTGCCTCCGACATCCCAACCGTGGGTTACTATCCCGTCAGTGGCGGCTTCGCCACCGCGGCCATGCCTATTGAGATGCCGGCCGATCCACCCAGTGATTCGGTAAGTGTGACACCAGGTGAAACTCTGCCTAAACCAAATACCACAAACGCTAACGCTTTTGATGCGGCTGCCAACGGCGAAGCAGCCGAGGTCATGAACCAGGCTACGAAAGCGTTCGCTTCTGCCCAAGCCGGCAATTACGCCATTGAACCGGGGGATAGCCTGGATATCAAATTTCGTGGCACACCGGAACTGAATGAACTAGTGACCGTTCGACCCGATGGAAAAATCTCCTTACAAATTGTGGGTGACGTCACCGCCGCGGGTTTAACTCCAGAACTGCTCCGGCAATCGCTGCATGCTGTCTATTCTTCAGAACTCAAAAGTCCAGACATCTCCGTAATCGTCCGCTCTTTCTCCGGCAACAGTATCTATATTGGGGGTGAAGTCCTATCGCCTGGGCGAGTGATTTTGTCGGGACGCGTAAACACACTCAATGCCGTTATCATGGCAGGTGGCTTTAAAGATACCGCCGACCAGCGACGGGTCATCGTTCGTCGAGCCGATGGCAGTTGCTGTGAATATGACTTGAAAAGTGTGATCGAGTGCAAAGGGGGCCAGAATATCCAGTTGCAGCCCTACGATGTCGTCTACGTACCCAAGAGCAAGATTGCCAAAGTCAATTTGTTCGTCGAGCAGTACATCGATAAAGTCTTACCATTCTCACGCAGCTATGGCGTGTTTGTCAGTCGCAAC
The DNA here is from genome assembly GCA_020846515.1 of Pirellulaceae bacterium. Lineage (GTDB taxonomy): Bacteria > Planctomycetota > Planctomycetia > Pirellulales > Pirellulaceae > Aureliella. The sequence goes on along the minus strand of JADLDX010000968.1, from coordinate 4,116 downwards.
GTCGGCGTAGGGGCCATGGCTGGACCGTAAGGCACAGCCTTTATTTCCCCGGCGCTTGGCTGACCTTCTCAACCAACTCGGTGAACAAGTCAGTCAACTTGGCGCCCAGCACGTTCCAATCATAGCGTTGCTCAATCAATTGTCGGCCCTGCTGTGACAAGCGATGTCGAAGTGCAGCGTCTTCCAGTACCGCTAAGGTGCTTTGTGCGAACTGATCAGGGGCATCGCGCACAATGATGTTCTGGCCGTCGGTCCAATCAACTCCCTCAGCGCCGATAGTCGTGGAGATGATCGGCGTTCCCAAGGCCATGGCTTCAAGTACTTTGTATCGTGTCCCACCTGCTCCACTTCGCAGCGGCACTACGCAAGCCCAGGCGCCAGCGATCACCGGGCGGACATCGGGGACCCGTCCCGTATACACGACTCCTTCACCTTGCGGAGCTGACCCGTCGGCAGGCACTGCTCCGGTTACTAGAAATTTGACATCGGGCAGGCGTTGGCGAATGCGCGGCAGAATCGCTTGAATCATATACTGCACCGCGTCACGATTGGGCAGATACGTGATGGATCCCGGGTAGATCAAAGTTTGCGGTTGGGGCGTTTGCAATTCCAATGGGTATTCGTTCAGGTCGAGGCCATTGGGGAAAAACTCCAGCCTTTGCCAGCCAGGACTATGCGTTTGCAGATCCACATAGTCTTCGTTGGAATTGACCAGGCACAGGTCATAACGCGGTGCGATGTGTCGATGATAAGCGATCGAGCGTTTCCATCTCAACTTCCAAAGCAATCGGCGGAAACCGCGTGAAATGGCAGCCAGTCTTTCCAGCGACAGCGGCTGCACCATCAGGTAGTCCAGCACAAGTATCTTTCCTCCGTGCGGCTGCATGTACGGTTCCAGGTATGGAGTCATGCCCGGCTCGCTGGTCAGCAAGACTTGCGGCTGATACTGTGCAATGGCCGCGGCAATGGCGGCAGACATTTGATCACTGCGCAAGTCGATCACTTCCGAGGGCACGCCAGAAAAAATGCGGCGACTCAGCGCCACACTCGGAGGCAGTGGAAAACATTCAAAATGTCGGAACAAGCCGCGCTGCGGAAACTCGTTGAGCGGTCGCTGACTGTACTCCATTTGTGCCGGCGTAGCGAAAGACAAAAAGACTACTTCATGGTGACTCGCCAAGTAGCTAGCTACGTGAGCTGCGCGAAGTTTCCCCCCATTATCGGCTGGGAATGGAAGCTCGCGATGGACGATTAGAATCCGCATAACTGGCAGAATGCTCCTCACAAAGGAAACAGTTAGTCTACGCTTCAGGTGGGACCCAATCGCTGCACATTAAACTGACTGAATTGTGGTAGGACCTACAGCTGCTCGAATTATACTTGTGGGCGTACTAGATCGCTACGCGACACGGAATTCAGAGATGGCTGACGCACCAACCGAAGTGAATCAATCTCCACTTGGCTTTTCGGCATTGTTAACCGAAATTGTACCTGTGCTATCCTTTCTGCGACGTTGGTGGTTTTTGGCCGTCGTGATGACCGTGCTGTCGTGTACGACCACTTTTGTGATCGTTGTTATTCGCGGAGTGCAGTATCAGGTCAGCGCATCGTTGTTCTATAAACTTGGAACCGAGTTAGCGCCGCCACCTACCATGGGTAAAGACCCCCTGGTGATCACGCGACGCGCTGAAGACGTTAACGACGAGATTGAGATTCTGACGAGTCCAGACTTAATGCATCAAGTCATTCAGGACTTGGGAATAGAGTTCTTTACACCACCGGCGCCGACAACCGCCTTTGGAAAACTCAAGCAACAACTTCGTGCACCGTTGGAATTTGTGCTGGGGACCGTTGAGGAAACGTTGATACAAGCCGGCCTGCGCCGAAGATTAACGAAACTGGAGAAAGTAGAGTTAGCTGTTGCGGGCAGCCTGGATGTCGAATTAGTACGTGAATCGGACGTGATTTCCGTGACGTTGGATACTCCAGCACCTGAGGCGGGCGTCACGATCGTCCAGCGACTGATTGAGGCCTATCAAGCTCGACACTTGGAAATCCACCAAGAGCTGGCAGTTAAAGAATTTCTCACGCGGCAGACGCAGCAGTTGCGAGATCAATTGGCGGCCAGCACCGATGAATTGCTGAAGTTTCAAAAATCCAATGATCTGTGGTCTCCAGAAGAACAGCAGAAGATGTTGCTAGACAATCGCAAGACGCTGCAAATGCAGGTGGCCAACACGGGCAGTCGCGTCGCCCATTTGGGCAAATTCGTCGATGACTTAAAAGCCGTTGTCGATGAACTGCCCGAAGTCGTGCAATTAAGCGATAGCAAACAACTCAATCCTGCCATCGTTGATCTGGAAGATCGCCTGGCATCGTTGAACATGAATCGGGTAATTGTCGAAACCTCGTACAAAACATCCAGCCGCGAATCGATCGATCGCCAACGACAGATCCAAGAACTCGAAAAGCGTATTGAACAGGCTCCAGAACTGGTGCCCTACGCTTCCAGTACCGGTTTGAACCTGGCCAGACAGGAACTGCTCAAAGAACACGCTTTGAAACAGGCCGAGTTGAATGGCGTGCGCGATCAGTTAGTGGCTGAACAAAAACAATTAGATGAAATGAATCAAGCCTTGCAGGTGTTGGGAGCCGCCATTGCGAAGTTTCAGCATCTGGATCGCGAGCACCGACTACTCGAGCAAAAATATGCTCTCTACACTGAGAATTTTGAGAAAGCCGACATATCGTCGGTTATGAATCTCTCGCAGATCTCGAACATGGAATTGATCTCGGCACCAGTAGCCTCTTTAATACCTGTTAGTCCACGACTAACAATTGTGGTCGCAGCAGGCGTAATGTCTGGACTGGCACTCGCTTTTATGTTGGCAATCGCCTACGATCTGCGCGTCTTGCTGCGAAAGCGGGCGGTAAGAATCTAGTGCTTACTACTCTGAAGTCACGGTCTGTTAACTGCGGAATGGGAAATGACATACTCACTGCGTGGAAAGAACGTCTTTATTACCGGCGGTACGGGTACTTGGGGACAGGAGTTCACTCGCCAATTGTTGCACATGGGTGCGGCTCGCATTGGGATCATGTCGCGTGGAGAATATCGACAAGTTGAAATGCGTCGCGCGTTTCAACAGTTTTCCAATATCGATTACATGCTGGGCGATGTTCGCGACTTGCCGCGAATGCTGTCGGTGACCCGTGGCTATCAGGTTATGATCCACTTGGCGGCACTGAAGCATGTTCCGGTTGTCGAGGAGAACGCGCGCGAAGCATTACTAACCAACACGCTCGGTACTCAAAACGTCATTGACGCCACGATGGCCAATGGCATCGAACGCTGCCTGTATGTCTCATCCGACAAGGCGGTTGATCCGCTCAATTTCTATGGCATCACCAAACTGGCCGCAGAGCGGATGACGGTTATCGCCAACCGCGAATGCCCCGATAAGAAATTCATCACCTATCGCGCCGGCAATGTCATGGGCTCCGCTGGTAGCGTCGTCCCCATTTTCCAGGAGACGCTCAGTCAAACGAATTCCATTAAGCTGACCGATCCAGCCATGACGCGGTTCTTCATTGCCAAAGGCGACGTGGTACATCGCGCCTGCGTGGCTATAGAATCTGCGGTGGGTGGCGAAATTTTCGTCCCCAGTATGAAAGCCGCTTCGTTGGAAATGCTTTCAAACATCATGATGAAGAGACTTGGTCAGGGCGACGTTAAAGTCGAGCACATTGGTGTGCGCCCGGGTGAAAAAACGCACGAGCAGTTGATCAGTCGCGACGAATGCAAACGCACTCGAGCGCTTAAAGAACTCTGGGTCATATTGCCTTACTTTGCATCAGCCGCTCTGCAAGCTCACTATGCGGACTGTCCTCAAGTTGACTTTACTGAGTATGCCTCCGACACAGCCCCCCAGTTCTCAGCTACGGAACTAGAAGCACTGCTCGAATCGGAGTCCTTCTTGACGCCTATCGCCCATCACCCAAGCTCGCCCCTGTACTTCAAAAAGAGCTCGTTCGAATTCCACTGATCAGCTTTCTGAGCTTCTTGAAGTTGATACGGAAGTTGATACTGAAGTCGTTGCTTAAGTTGCCGCAGAG
>JADLDX010000967.1 GCA_020846515.1 Pirellulaceae bacterium | reverse complement strand
CCGAAGGCTGTGTCATTCCCCCGAACTCGCTGGTGCTTGGGGTGCCTGGAAAAGTTGTTCGTCAGTTGACCGAAGCCGATCAAGATCGGATTCGGCGTGGCAGCCAGCACTACGTCGAAGCGGCCGCCGCCTTTCACCAAGCAGAAAAAGCTACCACCACGTGACACCCCAGCGTCCCGATAATTCAAGCGATTCCCCAAGCGGCTCCCCAAACCCAGAATCGCCTGGCCCTGATTCAAGCTCTGGTTTAGGCCCAGCCAAACCCCAATCCTCGAGCACGCGTCCTCAGCGAAAGCGGCCAAATTCAGGGCGGCCACATCCAGCGCGAACGAATAATCCGCGGGCCAGCCAGGGGCGGGCCAGCCAGGGGAAAGCCAGCCAGGGGCGAGCGCGGCGCAAGCATGAGACGGGGCCTGACGATCCGTCGCTGGAGACGGAGTTTGGAGTGCCGTTTGCCGGTGAGATATTGCCGCCTGATCAATGGGCCAAGACGGCTCTCAAACGCTTGCCCGAAACCGGAGCGATCGATTTTGTTGAGCTATTTGGGCGCGACGCGCCGCGCGTGCTCGATATCGGCTGTGGCAACGGGCGGTTCTTGTTATCTTCCGCGGGGCGTCGGCCGGAGATGGATCATGTGGGCATCGATCCGCTGCCGATGGTCATTCGTTACGCGACGCGCCGGGCCAATATGCGGGGGTTAGCAAACTGTCGCTTAGCGGTGTGTGATGGCGCACGTTTCTTGCGTCAGTACTGTGCAGCCGGCAGTTTTCATGAAATTCATGTCTACCATCCGCAACCTTTTCCGGAACGAGCCCAGCAGCATCAGCGATTGTTTCAGCACGATTTTTTGTGGCAACTATATCAAGCTCTCTCCCCGGCAGGCTTGCTGGTCGTGCAAACCGACAACGCCGCTTACTGGAACTACTTGCAAGCGGTGCTGCCGGCGATCACTCGCTGGCAGGTGCAAGACGGTCCTTGGCCGGAAGACCCGCAAGGCAGATCGCGTCGTGAAATCATGGCCCGCCATAAGGGATTGACGCTCTATCGCGGTTGGGGCGTAAAGCTGCCAGAGCTGGATGCAGAAGAATTCGCCCGCCGGGCTGCGCAATTACCCCAGCCTGACTTTAACGCGGCTCACAATCGCAATCCCAATGGTTGGGCTCGATCGTAGGCACGTAGATACGTCCGATGCGTGGCGACGTGCTGCGGCGAGCCATCCCACCTTGAAAAAAGCCTGTGCGTGGCTATGCTCCTGGTGAGTTGGCTGTCGAATGAAAGTTGAAACTAATCCCAGGAACGCGTGGTATGCTGGCCAAAGACATGAAAACGGGCGCGGTGGTAATTAACAATGATTCCCCGGTCATCATAGAGGGCCTGTCGGTACAGTCGCCCAGCGCCCGCGGAGCCGCTACGTTATACAAGTTTCGCGGTCGTGATTTGATCACCCGACAAAAGGTCGATTTTGTGCTCAAAGGCACTGATAATCTGCCCGAGGCCGACTTTCATAAACGCGTGGTCAAGATGATGTATAAAGACGCCGAAGCAGTGCACTTGCTCGATCAAGAGGACTTCAATCAGTTCTCGCTCAGCTTGGAAGATGCGGGCGATCAGCTCAATTACTTGACCGAGTCGCTGGAAGGTATGTACGCGCTGATCTACGAAGGCGAATGCGTCGGTTTGCAATTGCCAACGACGGTCGAGTTGACCATTACGCAATGCGATCCAACCACACGCGGTAACTCAGCCACTGCCCGCACCAAACCGGCCACTTTGGAAACAGGCCTGGTCGTGCAGGTACCGGACTACATTAAAGAAGGTGAACGCGTAAAGGTCGATACGCGCACGGCTGAATTCTTGTCACGTGCTTAGACTGGCACGTGCGTAGGTCATCAGGCATTAGGTTTTAGTTGCTACCTGTCTCGCAGAGGAGTTGCCATCGATGTCAGCAGAAAAGCGTCTGGCCGAATTGGGTCTTGAGTTGCCACCTGCCCCCAAGCCTGTAGGCCTTTACAAACCAGTGGTAGTCGTAGGCAATCTGGCTTACGTTTCCGGTCACGGGCCGCTTCAGAGTGATGGCAGCTTGATTAAAGGCCGCCTGGGCGCGGACATGACGTTAGAGCAAGGCCAGGCGGCGGCGCGTCAGACTGGCTTGGCAATTTTGGCTACGCTGCGCAACAGTCTCGGTTCTCTGGATCGCGTGACGCGTGTGGTCAAGCTGCTGGGTTTGGTGCGATCGACAGACGAATTTGATCAACAACCGGCCGTTATCAATGGTTGCAGTCAAGTGTTCGCAGACATTTGGGGCACCGACCTTGGGATCGGCACGCGTAGCGCGCTGGGCACCAATTCGCTGCCCTCGGGCATAGCTGTCGAGGTCGAAGGTATCTTCGAGATCCAGTAAGAGATCAATCGTGACATTCGACGGCATCCAGACCAAGACGTTTCATCTTTTTGTAGAGCGTCGTGCGATTGATGCCTAGTTGATCTGCCGTCAGATTTCGGCTGAAGTTGTTTAGTTTGAGAACTTCGAGAATAATCTGCCGCTCAGGGCCTTCTAGGGCATCACGCAAAGTCTGACCGCGAATGATGGACGAATTGGCGACTGTTGAGCCGCTGGATGATGGACTG
>JADLDX010000966.1 GCA_020846515.1 Pirellulaceae bacterium | reverse complement strand
CTATCGGACACCAACGCAAACGCAGGTGCCTTCGAGCCTTCTTCTGGCCAATCACTCATCGGGAAACCTCTGGGGTTGCGTGACGGTAGCGGAACAAACGGTGCGGTGTGTTTAAGCGCAATACCGTTCAATGAAGGGCGTTTTCACGTAGGCGAGTCTCTCCGAGACTCGCGAATTTCACCAAAAGGCTCAGGACTCGCGTCTCGGAGAGACGCGGCTACGTGCTTCGTTGAACGGCATTGTGTTTAAGCGAGTTTAAACTCAATACTGTTCAAATTTAAGCGGAGCAGCGCAAGCTGCCCGGTGTTTCTCCGATAAAAGCCAGGCGGAACCGGACGGCTCGCGCCGATTCCGCTTATGAACGCTGGCAAAGTTAGACGATCTTCCAACTTTCGCAGCGTTTGAGTTCTTCGGCGACACTGCTACCATCTGGCGTATCGTCGGAGTCGCGGTCGTACCAGCTCTCTTTGAACTTCACAAAGCCGGCTTCACCCTTGGCCGCTTGAGCCATGGCTACGTTGGTGGTCAAAGCGATGACGGCGTCGGCCATAGCGATCTCTGGATAACAACGCGGCTTGTTGGCTTCGTCCTGATTGCGGATGCACCAGGCCCAATGCTCGATCTCTTCGGTGTAACCGCGGCTGACTGGGCCTTCGGAAGCGGCCTTGGCCACACCGGCTGCGGCGTAACTGCCACTGGCCTGCGTATCCAGGCTATATCCGCCCTTGTCCTTCTTGACCGCAATTTTGGCGGCCACATCGGCGTCTTTGTAGAGCATCAATTCCATTTCGCGATCCAAGACGATCGCACCCTTGGTGCCCATGACGACTTCGCCATAACCGCCGAAACCGTTGCCATTGATCGACGAGTAGGTAACGACGATCTTCTTGTTCGGGTCGGTCTCATAACCTGGTACGGACTTGCCGCCGGGCGGTTCGTAGCCAACATCAAAGTTGGGCGAATACTCGGGGCCAGGGAATTCAAACATGCAGTACACGTGATCTTCGGCATCGCGATCGCGTGGGAAGATATGTCGGCCACCGACCGCATGCACTGTTAGTGGATGCGCCTTGGAGCCGTCTTCACGCAGAGCCGAACAGAAGATCGTCGAGGCATCCAACTGGTGCGAACCCAGTTCGGCCATCAGGCCGCCACCGGTGCGATCCCACAAGCGCCAACGGCACAGTTCTTCCATGGCGGAACGAATGTAGGGCTCGCCGCCCGACTGCGGTATCGATTGCGTGACGTAGCCATGCTTTTCGGCGTCGATATCGGCATCGGCCTTCCAGCGTTCCCACTGAGCGACTTGTCGCGTGAGTTCTTCGATTTTAGCCTTATCGGTGGCCTGATCGAGTTCACGTTTGAAACTGTTCAGTTTGTCTTCGATGCGGTCGACTTCCTTGCGTTTGCCTTTGACGGTCAAGACTTCTTTGGTGCCAGGAATTGGCATGGCCCAACTGTCATTGCCAGGCAGGTTACCGCGGTGCCATTGAGCGCGGACATGGTGCAGTTGGCCCAACATACCGCTACGAATCAAGTGCACAGCGTTGTCATACAGCACGCTGTAATGACGTTGGTGTCCGGTGGCCAGGTGCAAGAACTTTTCGTCCTTGTTGGCTGGCTTGGCTTCTTTGGCATAACGAGCCATCGCCTTGCACTGGGCCACATTGTGCGCCATCAGTTTTTCGGTCAACACGTGTTTGCCGCGCTTCATGGCTTGGATGGCGATGGGCGCGTGCAGGAACAAGGGCAGGGCGATGATCACGGCTTCGATCTCGGGATCATCCAGCAGGGCTTCCATACCGCCGTTGGTTTGATCGTAGACCTTAACGTTACGACGAGCTTCCGCTTCGGAGCTGTAACCGACTCGCTTGAGCAGACCGGGACGCGCGGACAGCGACGCTGGGCTGGCCCAGTCACCGTAGAAAGCGCGATGGATGCTACTGGGGCGAATGTCGGCGATGGCCTTGATCGCGACGAACTCAGGCGTGCAACCGCCCAGAAGTACGTTGCCTTCGTCCCCTACGCCGATGATGCCGACACGCACCGGATCGTTGATCGAGCTGTAGCCAAAGTAGGCCGCGCCGAGACCTGCTCCGGAGACCGCGCCGGTGGCGACGATCTGCTTCATGAAGTCGCGGCGCGTAACGCCCACGGCTTCGTAATAATTGTCCTTACCAATTTCGCGTTGTTCAGATGACAGAGGTAACATGGTTTATTTCCTGCGGAAGTTATGTGTGTGAATTATATGTGCGCATTGGGATCGAGAATGAACTTGACGACGAAGATCAAGCCGGTTTGATCATGACGGTTTTGGGTTTGCGATTCCACCAGGCCCATGGAATGAAGTCCAAGCCCGCGTAGCGACCAGCGTCGGTAGCCATCAGTACGAGCAGGCTCAAGCACTCGACAGCTTGAAAATAAGTTGGGGCCGTACCGGCATAGCCGGGCATTTGCGACAGCACCACGCTCAGCAGGAACAATGCGCCTAGGGCAGAGGCGACGGGTGTCAGCAAGCCGATCATCAGCAAAATGCCAATCGACATATCAAAGATAGGAATGATCTGATCGACCAGGCGAGTGGTCATGACACCTTCGCCGGGACGTTGAAAGCGGTACGGACCAGCCGCGGTGAACTGCTCGCGGTTGGGTGTTCCATTGAGACGTCGTTCGTACTGAGTCCAGATGGCGTCGACGGTGGCCAAAGTATCGGCGACCGCAGCGCGAGAATCTTTATCAACTTTGCGCATCTGTCCATTGAGACTGGACACTTCGTTCCATACTTGTTCGTCCTCAATCGCGTCGAGACGTTTGACGTTGACCCAATACTTTTCGATATCGTCATAGCCTTCGGCAAAGGCTTCATCGATTTTGTCCAGGTAGGCATCGCGCAGTTTTTCAAGCGGTTTGGTTTGCTGGTCGGTCAGCTTGAAATGCTCTTTGGTTTGAGCAGCCGCATCCCTGAAGCGTTTTTTGAGTCCGTCGCGATCGAGACGAATCTTGCCTTCGTAGTCCCAGATCAGGTTGTGGAATTGACTGGCCAGCGGCCCTTCGGCAGCTTTCAGAAAACCTTCGGATTCGAAGTTACCAGCGCGCACTTTGCTGGCACCTTCCATATAAAAATGGTAGCCCACGCCAAAGCGGAGCAATACGATGGCCACAATGCCAAAGAAACTCAAGCGAGCATACGAGTGCATAAGGGACATTGATCTCCGGAAATAGAAAGGCGGGAGTTAGCGGCGCCCTAATTATGGCTGGTAGGGTGTGTTAAGCCAAGAGTCCCCTTGAACCTGGCCTCGACGTTCCAACAAGGCGATCAAACCGCTCTTGATGCTGCCTTTGTTCAGGCACCATAGGGGGGCGATCAAATCGCTGGGTGGTGCGTCGCCGGAGATGCGTTCGATGACGGTCTCGGGCGGCATCCGCACGATAAAATCCGCCAGCATCTCCAAGTACTCGTCCAATTCCAGCAGTCTCACCTCGCCTCGCGCCAGTTGATCGGCCAATTCCGTTCGTTTAACCGCATACAGATTGTGAATCTTCACACCAGCCGGTCGCCAGCGTGCGACTTCGTCAGCCGTTTGCCGCATCATTTCGGCCGTTTCGCCGGGCAGACCAAGCATTACGTGCAAACAGACTGAGAATTTGCGACCTTGCACGCGCTGCATGGCGTCCAAAAATGCGTCGTGGTGGTGGCCTCGATTCATCCAATCCAGGCTGGCATTGTGCATGGTCTGCATGCCTAATTCCAGCGAAACGTAGCTGCCCTCTGCCAATTCATCGATTAAATCCAAGACTTCGTCGGGAACGCAGTCCGGCCGGGTGCCGATGACGAGCCCCACGATTCGCGGATCGCTCAGGGCGGCTTCGTAGAGTGTGCGCAGTTTGTCCAGCGAACCGTAGGTGTTGGTGGCGGGCTGGAAATAGCCTAAATACTTTTCGACATCGTAGCGGCGGCGCAGGCCTTCGATGCCCTGTTCGATTTGGCGGGTGATGTCGGTTCGGCGAACTCGGCGACTGGGACTGAACGAACGGTTATCACAAAACGTACAACCACCTAGGGCTACCGTTCCATCGACATTAGGGCAGGTAAATCCACCATCGAGGCTAATTTTTTGGACTCGCGAACCGAATAAATGCCTGAGGTATTCGTTATAGGGATAGTACCTGTAGCCGGCCGCTCGCCAATCAAATGCGAACTCAGGCGCTGGTTTAGGCGGAAAAATTGACGCATCCATAGGCAAGACGTACGATGAAAGAGTTCTAAATCGGCGAGAGGCTCTTCATTTTATCGTGAGCCAGGCT
>JADLDX010000965.1 GCA_020846515.1 Pirellulaceae bacterium | reverse complement strand
TTGGTGCACATTATTCCGACGCTCGATCAAGGCGGCGCGGAGAAACAGTTATGTCTACTCTGCGCCCATCTGGATCGGGCGCAGTTTGAAACCCAAGTGATCGTATTGACACACTCGGGACCGCGCGAGCCCGCGCTACGCGCTGCCGGGATACCAGTTCATCACATTCACAAACGGGCCAAATTCGATCCGTATGCCTATTGGCGACTCAAGGCCAAATTGATCGAGTTGCGGCCCGACATTGTGCATACCTGGTTGTTTGCGGCTAATGCCTATGGCCGCGCTGCTGCCAAAGCTGCCAAAGTGCCCGTGATCGTCGCTGGCGAACGGTCGGTCGATCCCTGGAAAGGTTGGTGGCAGATTGCCATCGATCGCTGGCTGATGAAATCGACCTCCGCCGTAATCACCAACACCTCAGCCGTGACCGATTTCTATGCGTCGCGCCACGTACCCACGGAACGCTTTGTCGTTATCCCCAATGCCGTAGAACCACCGTCGACCAAGCGACTGAGTAGGGCTGAGGTGTTTGAGCGTCTGGGCATTCCGCCCCGGAGTAAATTGGTGATGGCCATCGGTCGCTTGTGGCCCCAGAAAGGCTATCGCGATCTGATATGGGCGGGCGAATTATTGCACGTGGGTTATGACGATGTTTGGGTGGTGATTGTCGGTGACGGCCCGGAGCGCGCACGCCTGCAACACTTTCGAGATCAGACTCGATCCGATGACGCCGTGCGTTTTGTCGGCGAGCGTGCCGATGCACTTGAGCTGCTCAGCGGTGCCGATCTTTTATGGAATGGCAGTTTGTACGAAGGCCAAAGCAATACCATTTTGGAAGCCATGGCGCTCGGCATCCCAGTCGTGGCCTCCGATATCCCTGGCACACGCGATTTGGTCATACCCGATCAGACCGGTTATCTCTACAAGCTAGGCGATGTCGCTAGTCTGACGCGACTGAGCACGCAGTTGTTGAACGATACCGCGCGGCTGGCACGGCTGGGGGCGAATGCTGCGGCTCGCGCGCGCGATGAGTTTTCCATTGAGCGCATGGTCCAGCGCCATGCCGACCAGTACGCGAAACTCTTGAACTCTTAGATCGTCTGACTGCGGATGCTGGCCAACAAGGATCGATAGCGGCCGAGCAGTTTACGGATCAACATGCCCAAGTAAAAGTTCACTACCAGTGAGAGGACGAACATCACCGGTACGACGTTCTCCATACCGCTTCGACCCAGCGGCTGGTTATCTAAACCGTTGTTCAAGTTGCCAGTAGGATTAGTATTGGTTGCGCCGTTGTTGGTAGCGGCATTCATACCAGTGCCCTGGTTCTGCGTGTTGGCAAAACTGCTATTGGCCACGCCAGTGCCCTGAACGGGCGAACTGTTGGACGTAGTCGGCAAGTTGTTGCGAGCATCAGCGATGCGCGTGAAGGGCTGTACGACGCTTGGTGGATCCGCCAGATAGGGTGAAGATCCCGTTGGATATCCGCCTGCCGTGGCGTAATCGGGCGACGCATAGGGATTGTTGGCATAGATGCCCGGTGCAGACGAACTGATTTGCCCTGCAGGATTCGAGTAGGGGGACGGTTGGACACTACCCAGCGGCGCTGCGCCAAAGGTGCCGGTGGCCGTCGGTGCAGCAGAGTAACCCGGCGTGCTCACATAAGTGTTGCCAGAGGCTGGTGGATATCCCGTCGGTTGCCCATAGCCGGCTGGCGGCGCTTGAACTGTAGGGGCAGTATAGATATTGCCCGTGGCGGCCCCTCTCGGTGGCATCGCCGAATTACCAGCCCCCAAGTTGCTGCCGCTTGCGTTCATCTGCCCGGCGGCTGTGGAGTTGGGAAAGTTATTGGCGATGGGAGGTGTGGCCAGAACGCTGGATGGGTTGGCTGCGGTACCGTTCAGCCCGATGCCGCCCAAGGGAGCCGTCGGTAGTGGCGCTGCTGTGGTGGGCGCAGCCGTCGTCGGGGCTGCTGTAGGTGGCGGTGCCGTATTGGAGAACTTACTTCCAGGCGCTGGGCTCGCACCACCCCGCGCGTCGCTCAAAAAACTGCCAGCACCACTCTGAGCCAGTAAATTTTCCGGTTGCCGCAACGTGTTGGCCACGTCATCGGCCAAGGAGCGACCTGCATTGGCCAAGTCGCTCAGACCACCCGTGGCTAAGGGTGGCGGTGAATCGCCGCCGGAGACATTCATCAGGTCGCGAGGTTGGCCGGATTCCAATTGAGCAAATCGGCCATTGCCAACTTCTTGGGATATGTTATTGGCCAAAACAGCCGTCGTGACCGGCGGCAATTTCAAGACTTCGGACATCGGTGTCGAAATGATCGGATCCGTACCGATCGTGACCACGATCTTCTTGACGCGCGCCGCTACTTCAGGCGGAATGATGCTCTCAAATTCTTTGCCGTTGCTGAGCATGAAGTTCGCCTTGTCCGGCGAAATCTGCACGATGTACTCCAGCGATCCGGTCTGCTGATTGATCTGCCAGCCATAATCGCGCTGCTCAGGACCATCAGAGATCTGACCCAGTGCCTGTCCCGTGGGCAGGGAGGGAGGCAGGGCTTGACCCAGTTGATTCGGTTGGCCGACTTGCCCAACCTGGCCGGCTAAAGCCAGCAGCACCAGTAACATGAATCCATTCATCGCTCTGCCTCGTGGAAAAAACGTTGCTCCTAGAGTACAGCATACCGCTTTTGCTCGTAAAGAGTGTTCGAGCCACATCAGAGGGGCGGAAGCGGAAAAAGATAGAATTCATGTTAATGCTAGCATTGGAACCTAAGGTCGCTGGCTTTTCATGAACCTGACGAATTCCAAGTCCAGCTTGGCGAGGTCTTCGCCAAAGTGTTTCTTGAACAAGTTGACTCGTTCGCGAGGTGTGGATTCGCCCAGCGGGGCGAGTTGCCCTAATTCGCTCAGATACGCAGCATAGTTGTCGGAGTACTTCTTCATGAGAAAGTAGGTCAAGGCCCAGCTTTCGGCGTAGGCGCCTAGGACTTGATCTTTCTCCCCGCTGAAACGCGCGTCATCGGAGATCAGTGTGCTGAGCGAGTCGGCCGAGCGTTGTGATAGATACTGACGAAATTGAATCAACTGGTAATGATTGATCTTGCCAATGGTGCCCCAGCCGCGGGCGCTTTTCACATCCGGCGCTTCGAAGAACATGGCCATGCCTTCACTGACCCACTTGGGATTGTCGGCCAGTCGCGTTTGCAGGCCACAGTTGTAAGCAATCTGATGAACCGCTTCGTGGACGATGGTGGCCACGGTGCGTTCTGCCTGGGGTTGGGAGAACAATTGCATCAGCATTTGGCGCGATGAATAACGTTGACCGGGTTGTGCCA
>JADLDX010000964.1 GCA_020846515.1 Pirellulaceae bacterium | reverse complement strand
GAAACTCACCTTGGGCGCTGTGCCTCAAACATTTGTGCCAGCCCTTGGGGCATCAGCGGTCGAGTTCCCATGGACAGTTCCGCCTTCGGAAAGTGGTCACAAATGTTTGTTTGCGAGGGTCTTCTCGCTTTCACCGCTCGACGTTCCGGTGGACACCTTCGCGCTGGACCCGCGGCTGGACCGGCATGTCGCGCAGCAGAACTTGAGCATTGTGAGTCAAGGTCAAGCGTTTGGCTTTAATCTTGTGCATCGGATCAATGCAAATGTCAGAATCACGTTGACACCTGTCACCGCCGATGCACTGGCACGGACACAGCATCCTGCGCTAGCCAAACTGACGCCTGCTCGAGAGTTTCCACAACGCGGTTGGGCTCGACGGACCCAATTGCATTTGGAGAGTACCGAGAGCGACGTGAAGATAGAGTCGGATTCAGAAGGGCTGTCGATCTTGACGCATGGCGATGGCATCAGATTGGAAGAGCAACTGGCCATAGCGAAAGAAGTTCGCGCGGTCCTGCAATCAATTTCTGCCGGCCAGACACGCTGGTCCGCACACTCAAAATTGGTTTCTCGGTATAGAGAGTTAAACGCCGAGCCGATACGCTTGAGTCGTTTTGTACTCAAGACGCCAAGATTGAATCTGAAAAGTAATGAAGCCGTAGCGCTCAACATTACCGGAACCGGCATGGCCGCAGCGGACGAAGGGCCTGTCGGTGGTGTCACGTTGGTAATTGCAGCGGGATGAAGCGGAGCGAGCTCAAAATTTCGAATGCCATTCATTGCCTGTTTGGTTGGCACCGCCGGCTGGAATCTCGTGTCCCTACGGGAATGAATGTGATCGGGTTTCGTGCCGATGGAATTTTGCATTTAGTCCTGAAAGGACAAAGGGTTCCAGCCGGCGGTGCCCAAGTAAGTGCCATTAGGTGCCAACCGCCGGAGTTAAGAACACGCGAACCGCGCAGTCCCGAAGGGACGAAGGAATATGATTCTTGCTTTGTGAGTTGCGCAGTGCTGGCCGATTTCTTTCGTCCCTTCGGGACTGCGCGCGTGGGGGGCCCATAGAACCGGCGGTTGGCACCGCCGGCTGGACTCTTTCGCCCTACCGGGCTGACGGTTCGGCATCTTTGCTCAACGAGCGAAGGGCCGCTCATGGCTAACTACTGGTCCGATAGTGACGCCTAACTCGTCGGTCAACACTTAGTGGGTTCATCTCTGGTTAACTTCTCCAGGCACATTCGTTTCCTGGTCTTGATAGGCGAGCAGGCGAAGTGCGTTCAGCACGACCAGTAGCGTGGAGCCTTCGTGCAGGATTACCGCAGGTCCTAGCCGCAATCCCAGCATGGTCGCAGGTACGAGGAAGGCGACCATACCCAGACTTAGCCAGAGGTTTTGCTTGATGATTCGATTGGTTTGTCGACTGAGTCCGACGGCGAACGGCAGGGTATTCAAATCGTCTGCCATGAGCGCCACGTCGGCAGTCTCCAGAGCTACGTCGGATCCAGCTGCTCCCATAGCAATTCCAACGGTGGCATTGGCCATGGCTGGTGCATCATTGACGCCGTCGCCCACCATCGCCACGCCATTCACGTGGCTTAGTTTCCGGATCATCTCGACTTTTGCGTCAGGCATAAGATCACCAAACGCTTCATCGATCCCCACTTCACGAGCTACAGCATCCGCAACTTGTTGATTGTCGCCCGAGAGCATGATCATCCGCCGGATGCCATGAACTCTCAATCGCTCGATGACTTTTTGGGCAGACGCGCGCGGCGTGTCCATTAGTCCCAAAACGCCTAAATACACTTCGCCCCGGCGGACGATCATCGTCGTACGGCCGCTGATTTTGAGTTTCTCAACGGCCACATGCAGCGGTTAAGGCAGCGGGCCAAACGCATTGATGAACAAGCCTGCCTTACCGATGGTTACCAACTGGTTTTCAACCGTGGCTTTGATACCCTGACCAGTAATGCTTTGGAGATCCAGCGCTTCAGGGATTGGAACGTGAGCCAGACGCTGTTGACCACCTGTTACCACCGCGGCGGCGAGCGGGTGATCGCTCAGCGTTTCCAGAGCTATCGCTATCCGTAACAGTTCCTCCTCCGCGACGCCGTTTAAAGCGATGACATCGGTAAGCCGTGGTTTTCCCTCCGTCAAAGTTCCAGTCTTATCGAATGCAATGGCGGTCAAGCGGCCAAGGTTTTCGAGCGGCCCACCACCTTTAACCAATACTCCGCCCCGCGCCGCACGTGCCACTCCACTCAGAACAGCGCTGGGTGTTGAAATGGCGAGTGCGCAGGGACTGGCCGCTACCAAGACTGCCATGGAACGATAGAAGGAATCGCTGAAGGGTTCATTCACTACCAGCCAGGCGAACAGTAGCAGGAATACCACAGCCAACACGGTGGGAACAAAGTAGCGTTCGAATTTGTCAGTAAATCGTTGAGTCGGCGATTTTTGTGTTTCTGCCTCTTTGACCATTTGAGCTACTCGTGCGAGAGTAGAGTCGGCTGCTACTTTCGTGACCTGTATTTCAAACGCGCCACTATTATTGATGGTGCCGGCAAAGACGCGGTGCTGTGCGTCGAGCTTCTCGGGCTGGGCAGTAGCCTTCGATACATCAGGCACGGGGCGTTTGTCGACCGGCACACTCTCACCGGTAATAGGAGCCTGATTAATGCTGCCTTCGCCTTTGATGACGAAACCATCGGCCGGGAGCCGTTCATTCGGCTTGATGACTACCACGTCTTCAAGTTGGAGTTGTTCTACCGGAATCTCCACCAGGCTTTCGCCCCGGCGGACCAAGGCGAATTGAGGCGCGAGCTCGGCCAGCGCTTCTATGGCTCGTTTGGCTCGCCCCATCGCAAAGTGTTCCAGCGAATGTCCCAAGCTAAATAGAAAAAGTAGCAAGGCGCCTTCTGCCCACTTATCAAGCGTAGCGGCGCCAATGGCTGCCACGAGCATCAGGAAATCGATTTCGAAGCGACCAACACTGATACTTTCCACCGCTTCGCGAAGTGGGAAGAAGCCGCCGAAGAAATAGGCGCCTACATAGAAGCCCAGTGGTACCCAAAAGCCTATGGCTGAGAAGGACGAAAGTAACCAGGCGATGAGCAGACATACTCCGCAAGAAATTGCAAAAACAAGTTCTGCTTTTTCGCCCAGTATGCCTGCATGGGTGTGTGCATGTTTGGCAGCACCGTGTCGATCGACTGCCTTCTCTATTTCCCTGACCGCGTCAGCCCCGATCTCGGTCTGTAAAAGTTGATCTAGTGCCGCGCGAACTTTGACTTCGTCGGTTAATTCTCGATCGAATTCGATGCGTACCATGCCAACTGGCGAAACCGAGACTTCGAGAACGCCAGGGATCGCTTTCGTTCTCGCCTCGATAGTCAGCGCACGGTTGGCGGTCAGTGTAGCTGACGTTACCAGAAGATGGCCAAAGCGGCGGTCGAGGTCAGCTCCTGCCCGTTTGGCAAGTTCCCGAACTTCACCGATTGAAATTTGATCGGGATCGTAGTGGATGCAGATCTGCCCGGTACCGTCCGCGCTGGTGTTACTCAGATGCGCATGATCGAGGCCCGCTCTGGATTTCAACGAGTCGCTGAGTCGTTGAACGCAGGCATCACGAACATCCTGCACGGTGGGCAGCAGGAATGTGATATCCAGTGTAGTCTTCTCGATCATTGATTTTTTGCCGGAGCTATTCCAAGAGTCCAATTTTTCTCATGTCCACCAGCTCGTCATCCGTAGCTTTTCGATAGGTTCCGAAAAGGTAGTCACCACCAGGCAGCAAATTGAAGTTTACGCTCGGTTGACGGTGATGCACGTAATGATGCCGACGAGCCCAATCGCCATAAGCACTTCGCAAAATCCAACTTACCAAAATGGGTGCCGACGAGTGGGCCAGATGGCGCGGCAAGTGAAGATAAGGATGGATATAGATGCTCAGTGCCGGAGTTGTGACAATCGGGAGGCATGCCCCAGCCAGAAAACTCGGATGGACTCGCCCATAGATCAGGAAGGAAAGGCCCAAACTGACTGCTATAGGGCCTCCTGCGTAGTTTAGTGAACCCAAGAAATTGGTGATTAGCCCATACCGAAGTGCGACAAAAGATGCGTGGCCGGATTCGGTTAACTCTCTATCCAGTGATGCTTGTTCATCCGCCCCTTGAAACTGGGTAACATGGTCCGTTCTGAAGGTCTTTCCATGATGCACGATGGCATGACCATAGTGGGCTTTGCTGAGCATGGCACCCAGCCCGTTGAGTCGTTGCCACACACGTCTGGTTTTCGGCGATGCGTGCCCCACGCTTCGATGAAGCGCTGATTCAGACAGGGTGGCTAATAAGTATCCGACCCCAAGACCGCTAAGCCATGCAAGCATCATCAAAAACACTCTCCGTTTTCCGTAGGCGAATTGCTCCGCAACTCGCCCCACCAACTCGCCCCACCAACTCGCCCCACCAACTCGCCCCACCAACTCACCCACTTCGGATTTTAAGTATCGTCATCCCGAAGCAGACGCGTCAATGTGTCTGGTGTAAGATGAGTGTTCTTACCCCGAAGGCTGTCCTGTAGAGAATGCCATGAATCGGTTGCGAAGTGCATTTACTCTCGTTGAGCTGTTGGTCGTAATCGCGATCATCGGTGTGTTGGTGGGTCTGCTACTACCTGCGGTTCAAGCGGCGCGCGAAGCGGCTCGTCGACTGAGTTGCAGTAACCATCTCAAGCAGATCGGATTGGCGGTGCATGGTTTTCATGATGTCTATAAGGGGGTACCGCCTCAGGCCACCTATACCGTGGGCAGTACGTTTTCGGGCTATTCCGTGCACACACGTATTTTACCATTCGTGGAACAAGGTAACTTGTTCGCCAATGTCGACTTCAATTTGGGTTATGCGGCTCAGCCTGAGATCTGTCGCATGAAGATCCCACTGTATCGTTGTCCCAGCGACGGTCGCGATGAGACACGCGTGGATGGCGGCATTGAGTTCTATCCCACCAACTATGGTTTTAATATCGGTACCTGGTTGGGGCTGGATCAGCAAACGGCTCAAGGTGGCGACGGCGCGTTTGGGTACAACATGCGTCACAATCTTGCAGCGATCACCGATGGCTTGAGTAACACACTGGCTGCGGCTGACGTCAAATCATTTACGCCAGCGTTGCTCGACGGTGGTCAACCAGCTGCCGCCTTTGCGCCTCCACCGCAAACTCCCGAGCAGGTTGTGGCCTATGGCGGCACGTTTGACAAAGACTATTGTCACACTCAATGGGTAACCGGCCGTACCTTGCAAAGTGGTCTAACGTCTACTTTTCCACCCAACACAAAATTCTTGTATACCGTCTCAGGCGTGACCTACGACGTCGACTTCACATCAGCTCGCGTTTCACCCACCGCACCACGGCATGGATACCGCGTGGTGACTGCCAGGAGCTATCATCCAGGCGGCGTAAATGCACTTCTGCTCGACGGCTCGGTGCGCTTTGTGGCCAGTTCGATTACGCGAGATGTTTGGCGAGCCTTCGGAACTCGCGCGGGTGGTGATTTGGCTATCTTTGCAGAGTGAGATCAGCCCAATGACATCGCTACTGCCACACGAAGAGTTGCCGGATTTGTCCTTCGAGGAAGCCGTGAAGCTGCTGAGCGTTCATAGCGCACGGTGTGAAGATGATGACCCGCGCATGCAAACGGGCTTGATGTTTTCACTCTATTCATGGAACGATCGCCTCAACCCAGCCAACTTTCATGAGGTGATGGCATGCATAAAAAAGCTTGGACCGACCTGGTCGGGTACAACTCTATCAAAGGGCCCCATGTGTGATCTATGGTGCATCTATTATGGCGGTTTGACACATGTGACTAATCCCGATCGAATTCGACACCGACAAGCTTATATCCTCACCCCTGATGAGTATGGAGAGGAAGAGAGTTGGCTAGATTGTATCGGCTGGGCCACCATGAGCTTTTTGGAGGTCGACGACTTGCATTTAGCTTTCGGTCCGTATAACGACTATGTTAAAGAGCAACGGAAAAGACATAGCACGTCGAAGCACGTGGACGCGTCGGAGGGAGAAGGGGCTGAGGGATGAAGCGGCACTTGGGAGTTAGTAGTGCCTGCTCCTCTTTGAGTACCGAAATAGTTTACATGTAAAGTAATAGCTATGAGCAGGGCCCACTGCGCCTAACGCTGTGAAGTATTTTAGAAGCGGAACGGCGCAAGCCGTCCGGTATATCCCGGTAGTTATAGGAACCGGAGGGCTTGCGCCCAACCGCTACCAATGCCGCCTAAACAGTTTGAGGCCGAACGCCGTCGATCTTAACGTGGGCCGAAAACCGTGGGCTAACGCCGTGCGGCAAATCGAAAACCGCGGCTAACGCCGTGCGGCTAATCAGCCGCAAGTGCGCTAGCGTCCGGTTTCGAAGTCATGTGACTTTGAGGTTCTACAGACGGCACGTGTTGTGTGTGGGGCGTTTGAGTGTATAAGATCAAGCTTCGTCCCACCTCACGGGTAACAACCGCCTGACCGCACGCTTGGAGCTGCATCACACCCTGGTCGGTGATGGCGAGTTGGTACTGTCTCGAACCTTTTGACATACTTGGATGATCCATGAACCACATAGCATCTCGACGGCAGTTTCTGGCCACGACCACTGGGACGATGTTGGCCTATGGCTTTTCTTGCTCTACCTCCGCGGACGTGAAGTCTCAGGAGGCGGCCCGCGAGCCGATCATTGATATTCATCAACACACGACATATCGTCAGCGCAGCAACGAGACTTTGGCAGCGCATCAACGGGCGATGGGGGTGACACAGACCATTCTGCTGCCCTCGGGCAGTACCGTTCGTCGGCCATCCACGGGCGACGGCAAGCAGAACGGCTTAGGGGGCGTCGGGGCCGGTGGCAATGCGTCGGTGGCCGAGATGGCTCGAGACTTCGCTGGCGAATTTTTGTTTGGGGGTAACGAAGTCACGGACCTGCCCGAGGCCAAGGATACGATTGAAAAGCAACTTAAGGCCGGAGCCATTATCATTGGCGAGCAGAAATTTGGGGTTCAATGCGATTCGCGGGAAAGCCAGATGCTCTATGCCTTGGCGGCCGACTATCAAGTCCCAATTCTCCTGCACTTTCAACACGGCGCTTATAATTTAGGCTTTGAGTTCTTAGAGAAGATGCTGCAGAAGTTTCCCAAAACGGTCTTCATCGGTCACGCGCAAACCTGGTGGGCGAACATCGATGCCAATCACAAGGACCAGTCGGTGCTGTACCCGCGCGGCGCTGTCACGGCCGGTGGCATTACGGATAAGTTACTCAGCGATTATCCGAACGTCTACGCTGACATGTCTGCGGGCTCAGGTCTAAACGCTTTGGAACGCGACGAGGATCACGCGCGTGGATTTCTTGAACGGCATCAGAACAAGATTCTCTATGGCAGCGACTGCGATGATCATTTGGGTGTCGGCCCGAAGTGCCAGGGCGCGAAAACGATCGCCGCCCTGCGCCGGCTATCGTCAAGCAAGGCTATCGAACGCAAGATTCTATACGAGAACTCGAAACGCCTGTTTCGCTTGAGTTAAGCAGTGCCGCTTAATTGCCAATGTAGACGAATCGCTCCGCGACTCGTCATGTTTTCGTCGTGCCATGTTTTCGTCGAGTCGCGGAGCGATTCGACTACCGGGCGAGTCACGATCTAGCAAATTCTGGGCAACTGTTCACCGATGGGCATCGGTACGATGCGGCGCGAGCCAAACATGGTTCGCGAAACCACTAACGAGTGCTGGTCGTCGATGGCGCGGCCGATGATCGCGGCTGAGCGACCAAGGTCATTTTGTTGTAGAGTTTCTAAAGCCCGTTGGGCTTGTGCAGCCGGTACGACAGCGACTAACTTGCCTTCGTTCGCAGCCAGCAATGGGTCAAGTCCGAGAATTTCACAAGCTGAGCGTACGACGTTGTCGACTGGAATGTCGCTTTCGACAATCTCGATGCCGCACTTGGATGCCATGGCGATTTCATTCAAGGTCGTGGCCAGACCGCCGCGCGTCGGGTCGCGCAGTACACGTACGTCCGGACACGCTTGCAGTAGCTCATGGACCATCGTGGCCAGCGACGCGGTATCGCTGCGGATCGTCGCTTCAAATTCCAAGCCCTCGCGAACGCTCATAATGGCCATGGCGTGATCGCCTATCGTGCCACTGATCAGAACCACATCACCGGGAGCGGCTCGATCGATTCCAATACTGCATGTGGGTGCGAGTATGCCAATCCCGGTTGTGTTGATGTAGCAGCCGTCGCCATGGCCGCGTTCGACAACTTTTGTATCGCCAGCGATTATCGAGACGCTAGCCTGGCGGGCGGCCCTAGCCATATCGGCAACAATCTCAACCAACTGCTCCAGTGGCAAGCCTTCTTCCAAAATAAAACCGGCGGTCAGGTACATCGCGCGAGCGCCGCTCATCGCCAAATCATTTACCGTTCCATTGACGGCCAAGTCGCCGATACTGCCGCCAGGAAAAAAAAGCGGTTGAACGACGAACGAGTCCGTTGAAACGGCAAGCCTCTGAGCCGGTAACGTAAGTGCTGTCGAATCTGCTAGCGGGCCATCGGCTTTGCCGAAGGCAGGCAAGAATACGTGCTCGATCAGTTCTGCCGATAAACGCCCGCCGCCGCCGTGACTGAGCACAATATTGGGGTAGTCACGCATGGGAACAGGGCAACTAAACTGTTTGGCGGTCATGATGACATAGCCTTGTCGATTTGCACGAAGCGTCCGTAGTTGTAATACGCTGCGCAGGCGCCTTCGCCCGAGACCATCGTCGCCCCCAAGGGATGTCGCGGTGTGCATGCTTTACCAAAGGCTGCGCACTGATGCGGTTTGAGGGTACCCTGCAGCACTTCGCCGGCACGGCATTGTGGAGACTCGATCGTGCGAACATGCTCGACATTAAACTTCTTCTCGGCATCCCACCAGGCAAACTCATCTCGTAATCGCCAACCGCTCTTAGCAATGGTGCCGATACCGCGCCAGTTTCGATCGGTGACTGTAAAGACCTCGTTGATCGTGGCCTGGGCGGCCAGGTTGCCCTCTTCGGACACAGCCCGTTCGTAAGCGTTATCGACGAAGGCTTGACTGCGCTCGAGTTGCTCAATCACTCGTCGAATGCCTTCCAAAAGATCTAACGGTTCAAAACCGGTAACCACGATTGGGACTTGGTAACGCGCAGCAATGGGGTGATATTGTTTGAACCCCATGACGCTGCACACGTGTCCGGCAGCCAGGAACCCATGGATGCGATTGTCAGGCGAATTCATGATCGCCTCTATGGCTGGTGGTACCAGCACGTGTGAGACCAGGGCAGAAAAGTTCTTGATCTGTTGCGTGCGCGCCAGCTTGATCACCATCGCGTTAGCTGGGGCCGTCGTCTCGAAGCCAATCGCCAAAAACACAATTTCACGCTCAGGGTTCTGTTTTGCCAGTTTGAGTGCATCCAAAGGCGAATAGACGACGCGTACGTCACCACCAGCTCCTTTGATTCGGTAGAGATCTTCACGCGAACCGGGCACGCGCAGCATATCCCCAAACGAACAAAAGATGACCTCGGGCCGGGCCGCAATCTCAAGTGCTTTATCGATCACGCTTAAGGGAGTCACACAAACCGGACAACCCGGACCATGGATCATCTCTACGCCGGGTGGCAAGACTTGATCGATGCCATTGCGGATAAGCGAATGAGTTTGACCACCACAAATTTCCATAATCGACCAGGGGCGAGTCACCAGTCGCGCGATGCGTGCGGCCAGTAGTTGAGCTTGCTTGCTATTGCGGAATTCATTGAGATACTTCATGGTGATTCCATGCTCCCTTGAGCCGAGTCGGACGCTTGTAACTCTTGCAAGCCTTCTTCAAGCAGACCCAACTCTTCAAAAGTTCTAAGCGTCTTTAAAGCGGATGCTTCGTCCAGTTTGGTTATTGCAAAGCCAACATGCACGATGGTGTAGTCGCCAACCTCGATATCAGGCAGGTACGCCAGGCAAACTTCTTTTTGAACGCCACCAAAATTGACTCGCCCCATGCGCGTGCCTTGATCCAAATAAATCTGCTCGACCCGGCCCGGGACTGCTAAGCACATCGTACACCCGCTTTCATATTTCCAATGGTCGGTCAGTGGGTTGGCCGTATCTGCTGCGATTAAATGCCGGCCTTGCGAGGCCAATCCACAAGGAAAGCGTAACACGCGTTCATTTTGCGGGCGTCGATCTTATTGTGGGTCGAAAACCGTGGGCTAGCGCCCTGCGGCTAATTAGCGGCAAGCGCGCTAGCGTCCGGTTTAGCCCGACTAAAGACCGACGCCCATTTTGCGAACAGTAGGGATTCTCCGTAGACGACAGCATATCAGGTTGGCCACCGCCATTCTCGCCATTGGATTATGTGTCGGGTTGTCCAAGCACCAAGTCAGCGGGCTGGTTGGCGTTAGGAATTCCATGCCCGGTCAATACGCGACGGTTGTCAAGCATCGGCGACATAAAACCGCTGGATTGTACCGGGGGCTAAGTCGTAGAATGGAGTTTTGGGCTATCGCCTTCGCCAAAGCGTTTTCGAAACACTTGGACTGACTATGCATGAGCTGTCGATTGCCAATAGCCTGGTCGAATTGGTTGCCCAGCAGGTTTCTCTCGAAGAGCAATCGCAAGTTCGCGTGATCAGGCTGCGTATCGGAGCGCTCAGTTGCGTCCACCGCGATGCGCTCATGTTCAGTTTCGATCTGGTCACGCAAGATACTCCACTAAGCCATGCTAAACTGGATATCGAGACGGTACCAATTTCCATTTATTGTCCCGAGTGCGATTCGATTGAACAATTAGACGGCATCCAAAGTTTTCGTTGTCCACAATGTCAGACCTCCAGCGCCGATATTCGCTCCGGACGCGAACTGGATCTGTACTCGTTGGAACTGGAAGCCGACGATGATGAACGTGCACGCCCCAGTTTGGACACTAGTTTGGACCCCAGTGTAAGACCAGGCTCAAGCCAAAACGCAGCACATGGCGAAATGAAGATACCCTGATGATGCAACCACGAGTCCTGGAAGTCCGCACGCGGATTCTAAAGAAGAACGATGAGCTAGCGCGACAGATGCGTTCGGAGTTTGAAGCAGCT
>JADLDX010000963.1 GCA_020846515.1 Pirellulaceae bacterium | reverse complement strand
GCTGCGCGATGATACGCTGATGGTCCTTCGCAACGTCAATGGTTTCTCTACCGAACGTCGCCAGGTGCCAGTGCATACCGTACACCTGATGAGCATGGAAGGGCGTATGACGCTTCAGGTCATCGCCACAGAAAACTCGGGAACCTTCACGCCAGTTGTTGGCGGAAGCGGGGGCTGAGTTTGTTTAATCAGCCGCAAGCGCTAGTTGATCAGCCGGCACGCGCTAACGTCCGGTTAGCACGACTTTGTGTTGGTCAGTATTAAGTGTTTGGTAAGTGATTTTAATGTGGGCTGAAAACCGTGGGCTAGCGCCCTGCGGCTGATCAGCCGGACCGACGCGCTGAATTTTTTTGGGCTTGATTCTTCGGCGGCACGCGCGGGTTAATCTTTCTCTCGAATTGGTTCGAGTTTGGCGCAGGATTGGCACGAAATTGGCAGAAGATTGCGAAACAGCGTGGCGCCCTAAATGTCACGCGAAGTTGTCATGTTTTTTGTGTAAAAAAGTGCGGGATCGAGCCCATGTTGGGTCGATTAACCTTGCTGTCAGCCCAGGCTGGCCTATGATTGATTGCGTGGGTTTAGATGAACCCGCAAAAATGAACTTCCAGCCGTCATTCCGGCAGAGGGACCAATAACACGCGTTGGCCAAGATCATTAGTAGCAAGTGCAGTAGCACGCTCGGTCTTCGCCAGTCTCGCAGCGGCTCCGCTTTTTGCCGCCACCGGTTGGAAGATTCGAAATTGACCGTCAAGTGATCCAAGTGGTTGCTTGACGGTTATTTTTTTACTTCGATCTAAACACGTGGCCTATCGACCAGCCCCATTAGCAGCTTGGCCGCTGAATTGTAGCCCAGCGTCGTGCTCGCACCGGCTACCTCCACGCGCACCGTTTCTGCCACCACGTTGTTCTCGAGCAGCCAGCCGACGGCGCCGATAGTTAAGCCAATTTCGCTTAGGTATCTCAGGAAATCAGAACTCTGATCCAGCACGCGCTCGAGCTTAAGTTGGCAGCCGACGGAGCACTGCGGTAATGGCGTATGGGTTACCAGGCTGAACGAACCGTCGCTGCGTGGGATGGGATCGCCGTGCGGATCGATTTCCGGGAATCCCAAATAGGCGTCGATGCGGTCGACCAGCAGATCGCTGACGGCATGTTCCATATGCTCCGCCTCATCGTGGACTTCGTCCCAGGTCAATTCGAGTGTTCGCGCTAAAAACAATTCAATCAGTCGATGTCGGCGCAGCACACGCAGAGCTAGTTGATTGCCCTCGGGCGTCAGGCGTACACCTTCGTACGGCTTGTGCTCGGCCAGTCCGCTGTCGTGCAGGGTCTTGAGCATGCTAGTGACGCTACTGGGCGTGACGCGTAGATTGGCCGCCAGGGCACCTGTGGATGCTGAACCGCTGCCTGGCCCTACGGTCAGTTGGTAGATGGCCTTCACATAATTTTCGATCGTTAAGCTGGGCATGAGATCTGGCAAGTCAAGCGGATGAAGAGGTTAGCGGTAGCCGACGAAGAGTGCACGTTGTTTCTCATTAGACAGTTTTTCGGCCTGAGACCGATAGTCATCGTAGCCTAGGGTAACATCTGGGTAACGCCCTGCCTAACTTGTTCGCACCCGCGCCTGTCTGCAACTTTTGCCGCTTTCCTAGCAGAATAGTCGGGCCAACCTTTCGCGATCCGGTTGGCACGATAATAATCGGGCTCACGTTGTTCCACTTTTGTCTATCAGGTTTGCAGCATGAATCCCGCTTCCGCGACTTCCCCATCCGCACACGCCGCCGCTCTGTCGGCCACTGGTCTTAATCAGGCAGCCATGTTGGTTTGTCAACGTGCCGCGGCGCGCGCCGCCCAGCTTGGCATTAGTTATCAATCGCTCCCATGCGGCGCCCATGTGCTCGACTTTGGTGTTAAGACGCAGGGTGGATTGGCGGCTGGTTTGGAATTAGCCCGCATCACGCTGGCCGATATGGCGGACGTGAGCCTGGTGGCCGGCGACCAGCAAGTCTTCATGGGGCCGTGGGTACAAGTCAGTACCGAACGGCCCGTTCAGGCGTGCATGTTTGCCCAATACGCGGGTTGGCCGGTGAAGCATGAAAAGTTTTTCGCGATGGGCTCGGGACCTATGCGATCACGTCGAGGTCGCGAGCCAGTGCTGGAGCACTGGGCCGCGCACGATTCGGACACTTTGGCCGTGGGCTCACTGGAATGCGATACGCTGCCTGACTGCAGTGTGGCCACCAGCATTGCTCAGGAGTGTCAGGTCATGCCGTCCCAATTGTGGCTGGCCGTCGCGCCGACGCGCAGTCTGGCCGGCTGTGTGCAAGTCGTGGCGCGAAGTGTCGAGACCAGTCTGCACAAACTGCATGAGCTGGGCTTCGATCTGTCGAGCGTGCGAAGTGCGTACGGCATAGCACCTGTGCCTCCACCCACTCCCGACTTTGGTGCGGGCATTGGCCGGACCAATGATGCCATTTTGTACGGCGGTGCCGTGACGCTCTGGTTGGAAGGTGACGACGATCACATCGCTCATGTCGGGGCCAAATTGCCCAGCAACTCCTCGTGCGATTTCGGATTACCGTTCGCCGAGATCTTTAAACGATATGAATACGATTTTTATAAAGTCGATCCAGGTTTGTTCAGTCCCGCTTGCGTCACCCTGGTCAATCTCAAGACGGGTCGATCCTGGCGCTTTGGTAGCTTACGAGCCGATTTGATTGCCCGTTCCTTCGGGGTTACCTAAACGAAATACTGGGCTCGTAGCCACCGTCGCCAGACGGTGGACTTGGTAGCCACTGTCGCCAGACGGTGGAGAAGTAGGCGAAAGCTGGTAGCCATTGTCGCCAGACGGTGGACTCAGCCGGAGGTGAAATCCACCGCTTGGCAGCGGTGGCTACACATAAGCTCATCAAATCTCAACTCACTGAATCTAAACTGATTGACGCTAACTCACTGAAGTAAACCTATGCAGCGTCTTGGCATCTTGGGTTCTCCTCAAGGCCCCTATGTGCGTCAACTGATCGAGGCTGCACAGCGACGCTGGCCTGGGTTGGATGTTTACTTATTGTCATTTGCTGATTTGACCGTCTCATTGATCGACCAGCGTCTGAGTGTTAGTTCGCTGAACTGGCAGGTGGGACACGACCAGCCTGAGCCGACGCGTGTGGATCTGTTGGCTCTCGATGGATTGATCGTGCGGACGATGCCGGTTGGCTCATTGGAGCAAGTCATCTTTCGCATGGATGCGTTGCAAGCGGTTGAGAGAGCTGGCATCCCGATACTCAATCCGCCGCGTGCCTTGGAAATAGCCATCGACAAGTGGCTGACGTTGGAACGTTTGGCTCGACTCGGCTTGCCCACACCCGCTACGATCGCTTGTCAAACGCGGGACGAAGCGCTCATGGCGTTTGAACGCTTGGGTGGTGATGTCGTGGTCAAGCCATTGTTTGGTGGGGAAGGGCGGGGCATTGTTCGCATTAACGATAGCGATATGGCCTGGCGCGTCTTCAGTACGCTATCGCAACTGGGCAGTGTCTTGTACGTCCAACAATTCATGCCTCATTTCGGCTACGATATACGCGTTTTGAAGATTGGCCAACATTGGCTGAGCGTCAAACGCAGGGCTCAGGGTGACAATTGGCGCACCAATGTCTCGTTGGGTAGCCAGGCGGAACCTCACACGTTGACCGACCAGCAGCGGCGACTGGCCGAGGCGGCTGCCGAGGCCACGGGCGGCTCACTGCTGGGGATCGACCTGCTGCCCACGCGTTCTGGGCAAACGGTCATACTGGAGGTCAATGCCGTGCCTGGCTGGCGCGGGACCGCTTCTGCCTTGAAGGTTGATGTGGCCGAGTTGGTGGTCGAACATTTGGAAGAACTGCATGCCCAACGAAGTTGAGAGGATACGTACTGAACACATGAGTCCTGGGGCTGATGTGGTCAACGTGGCCGCGCGTCTGGCCTTGCAAGCTTTGCTTCAACCCAATGCCGTGGCCATTGCTAGTCCGCTGGGCAAATACCGACCGGGCACCAATCGTCCCTATCGACAATTAACTTTCGCGCAGTTGGAACTGCACACCAACTCGATCGCCGCCGGGTTGCAGGCGTTGGGTATCCGCTCCGGTATGCGCATCGTGTTGGCCGTTCGCTTCGGAACAGATTTTATTGCCTTGGTCTTCGCGCTGCTCAAGGTCGGCGCCGTGGTCGTTTTAATCGATCCAGGTATGGGGCGCCGAAATCTGATCAACTGTCTCGAGCAAACGCAACCCGATGGTTTTGTGGCTATTCCCTTGGCGCAGTTGGTGCGCATGTGCTTGCCGCATCGATTTCCCACAGCCCGCTTTAACGTAACGGTTGGTCGTCGTCTGGGTATCCTGCCCGCGCCGACTCTCTTGCAATTGGAACGCACGCCATCGTCGTTGTACGAGCCACCTGAACTGGAGCTCTCCTCACCTGCGGCCATCATCTTTACCACTGGCAGTACAGGGCCCCCCAAGGGCGTGCTCTACACGCACCGCACGTTTAACAGTCAAGTTGATCAACTGGTTGCGCATTATGGTATTCAGCCAGGCGGCAAAGACCTTTCGGGCTTTCCGTTGTTCGGCCTCTTCAATGCTGTCATGGGCACGACCACGATCATTCCTGACATGGACCCAACGCGTCCAGCTGATGTGGACCCACCGCGTTTGCTCGATGCCATCGATCAATGGCAAGTCACTCAGGCTTTTGGTTCGCCCGCGCTGTGGACGGCAGTGGGACGATACTGTGTGGAGCATGGACGTCGAGTACCCACGCTACGTCGTGTTCTTTCCGCCGGAGCGCCCGTACCTCCGAATGTGCTCGAGTCGATGCGGGTGGCGATCCATCCTGAGGGTGAAATGTTTACGCCCTACGGTGCCACCGAAGCACTGCCCATTGCCTCGATCGAATCTCGCGAAGTATTGGAGGAGACGGCTGCCAAGACTCGTGCGGGTGCCGGCACTTGCGTTGGTCGAAAATTCGCCGGCATTCAGTGGCGGATCATTGCCATCGACGATGGTCCCTTAGCCCAACTCGATCAAACTCATGCCCTGCCTGCCGGTGAGATCGGTGAATTGATGGTCAGTGGAGATGTCGTCACCACGCATTACCTGACACGTACGGACCAAAACGCTCTACACAAAGTTCAAGATGGACAACGCGTCTGGCATCGCATGGGAGATGTGGGATACTTGGATGACCAGGATCGTTTCTGGTACTGCGGTCGCAAATCGCATCGCGTGCGCACTGCCAATACATCTTTGTTTACCGAACCTTGCGAAGCTATCTTCAACACCCATCCCCAGATCTATCGCAGCGCCTTGGTGGGCGTCGGTCCACCCGGCGACCAGCAACCTGTCATGATCGTCGAGCCCTGGCCGGAGCATCGCCCACGCGTCTCCACACAATTGCATCAAATGCTGACAGAACTACAAGCCATTGGTCAGGCGCATGCGCTCACGGCTTCCATTAAACAGATTCTGGTGCATCCCGCGCGCTTGCCTACGGACATTCGTCACAATTCAAAAATCTTTCGCGAACAACTTGCCCCCTGGGCAGCTAGACAATTGGGAGTCTCCTGATCGTGGACTTGGGTTTGCAAAATCAATTGGCCATCGTCGTCGGCGGTGCGCGGGGTATCGGTTTGGCAACGGCGCAGCTCTTGCTGGAGGAAGGAGCCAAGGTTGAACTGTGGGATTATGCCCAAAGCGTACATCAAACCGCGGAAGAGCTTCAGGCCAGCTTTCCAAATCGGGTTAGTGCTCGACAGGTAAACATCGTGGATGCCGAGGCCTGCACATCCGCGGTCGAGGCCGCAGCCGGTGCACATGGTCGTATCGATCATTTGATCCTGGCCGCAGCCATCGGGTCGGGCAAGTTTGGCTTTCCATTTACAAATCTAAAGCCCGCCGATTGGCATCGAGTTATCGAAGTGAATATTCTCGGTACCGCCAACATAGCGCACGCTATTGCGCCTCGCCTGATCGAGCAACGCAGTGGTACGCTGACTCTACTGGGCTCGGTCGCCGGTCAAATCGGCTCGCAAACCGATCCACCCTACAGTGCCAGCAAGGCTGCCAATATCAATTTCATGCAGTGTATGGCGAAAGACCTGGCGCCTTACGATGTACGCGTCAACTTGATCAATCCCGGTATGGTGCAGACCGATTTGAATCGCAGTGTCTGGCAGGGCTGGCATGATCAACAACCCATCGACCAACGACGCAGCTACGAAGATTGGGCTGGCGAGAAGGTACGCAAAGTCATTCCGTTGGGGCGTTGGCAAACCGCGGAAGATATCGCCAACGTCATCGCCTTTCTTATTAGCCCCAGGGCGCGTAACATTACCGGACAGGCCATCAACGTCGATGGCGGTTTTGTGATGCACTGCTAATAACTAATCACCCGAGAACGCAACTGGGGCGTCGGTCTTTAATCGGGCTAAACCGGACGCTAGCGCGCTTGCGGCTGATCAGCCGTAGGGCGCTAGCCCACGGTTTTCGGCCCACATTAAAATCAACGCCGCTTTAGTTCTGACGAGTCGCGGAGCGATTCGTCTACAGGCTTTGGGTTTGACGAGTCGCAGAGCGATTCGTCTACGGGCTTTAAAGATGAATACTTATGGATCTGTTTGCTGAATCTGAAAGTCAGAACTTCGATCGCACCAAGCCGTTGGCCGCACGACTGCGACCTAGACGACTGAGCGAGTTCGTGGGTCAGCAACACATTCTCGGTCCGGGAAAATTGCTCCGGCGACTGATCGATGCCCGTCGCTTGGGCTCCATCTTGCTCTATGGACCGCCGGGTACCGGCAAGACAACCTTGGCCCACTTACTGGCCATCGAAACCGGTGGCACCTTGAAACAACTCAGCGCCGTGACCAGCGGCGTCAAGGAGCTGCGCGAAGTATTGGCCTGGGCCCGCGATGAAATCGCCACGGGCCAACCACGACCCTTGTTGTTCATCGACGAGATTCATCGCTTTAATCGATCGCAACAAGATGCTCTTCTGCCCGATGTCGAAGCGGGTATCGTTTCATTAATTGGGGCGACGACCAGCAATCCGTTTTTCGCTATCAATGGCGCGCTGCTCAGCCGGAGCCAGGTTTTTCAATTACAGCCGCTAACTGAAGAAGACTTGATCAGTTTGCTAAAGCGCGCGCTGACCGACCGGCAACTTGGCTTGGGGGCCACGGCCGTCGAGGTCGGGGCTGAGTCTCTGGAGACATTGGCGCGATTGAGCGAAGGTGATGCACGTCGCGCTTTGGGAGCCCTGGAGGTGGCCGTGCTCTCCTGTCCGCAACGGCCCGTACCGTTGACGCCCGCCTTGATTCGCGACTCGATGCAACAGAAGACGATCCAATATGACCACACCGGGGATGAGCATTATGATATCTCCAGCGCGCTGATTAAGAGCATCCGTGGCAGCGATCCCGATGCCGCCTTGTATTGGCTGGCCCGTATGTTGGAAGCGGGTGAAGACGTACGATTCATCTGCCGACGCCTGGTGATTTTGGCCAGCGAAGATGTTGGCAATGCAGATCCGCAAGCCTTGCCACTGGCGGTGGCCGCGTTTCAAGCCTGCGAACTGGTCGGCTTGCCCGAGTGTCAATTGACTTTGTCGCAAGCGGTTATCTATTTGTCGTGTGCGCTCAAGAGTAACTCGGCCACCTCAGCCATCGGGGCTGCGCGCAAGGACGTGCAGGAAGGCGCGTTGATTCCAGTGCCTGTTCACTTGCGCGACAAACACTATGCCGGCGCGCAACAATTAGGGCATGGCGAAGGCTATGTTTATTCGCACAACTCCCCCGATGCCGTAGCCGATCAAGATTACTTGGGCGTTGACCGCACCTACTTTCAACCCAGTCCGCGTGGCTGGGAAGCCGAGATGGTCGACCGGTTAGAAGAAATCCGTCGGCTACGCAAGCTTTCAACGTGAAGCAGGCGACGCGCTCAGCAGGCTCTTGACCATGCCGGCTAATTGCGCGGCCAGTTGCTGATAACGACGTTGGCTCATTTGACGATAGAACGCTTTGAGCACCGCGGCCGAGTGCCCTTGGTTTAAATGGGCCAGCAGTTGAGGCACGACTTCATCCGCCACGCTGGTATCCGGTGCATGGCCGTCACCGGTGTACACGCAGGCGTAACCGACCACTGCCTCACCGAACAACTCGCGCGCGTATGCCACTGCGGCAGCGATCGATTGCTCCTTGGCTGATTCAGGTTGTCGCCAATCATACGGCGGTGTCCATTCACGCACCGGTCGCAGTTGGTCAATGTGCGTGATCACCGCGATGATCGGCGGAGGCTTCAGATGCACGCGACCGCGATAGTGGGCTTGCAGTTCATGAAGCATCTGGACGTCGGATTCCTTGGCAGGCGACGTCGCGGACAACACCAGCAGCACGATGTCGGCCAATTCGACCGCCGACTTAATCTCGCTTTGTTGACGTCGGCTAATGTCGACTTCACTATAGCCTGGCGTATCCAGCAGCGTCAGTTTATGAGCTCGTTCTGGCGATGCGAGCGCCGGCACCGAGTCTGATTCGAGCAGCGGAAACTCATAACGTTTTACTTCGCGAGTTTCTGGCAACATGCTGGTGACGGCCACGTTGTCCTTGATCAGGGCATTGACCAGGCTGCTCTTGCCCGCCTTGACTTGCCCCATGACCGCGATGACCGTATCGGCCACTTCACACTGCTGGAGCAATCGAGCATCACCACCGGATTGATGCACGGCACTACTTAGGCGGCCAAAACGCTCGCGATATTGTTTCGAGCCACCGCGCAAGCGACCACTGTACATCTCGATCAGATAAAAGCTGACCTGCCGCAGATAATGTTGATAAAACGCGCGGATGACTTCGTTTTGCAACTCTACGGTCACGCGACCCGCCTTGCGCCATAGCGGATACCCGAGTAGTTTCCAGGGATTGGTGATCGACGATGCCACGAATAACACGCTCTGACCGATATCAACCGCTCGCAGCCACGACGGCACCTGCTCCATCTGACCGATGGTCACCAGGTCACTACCCGGTACGCTCTCGAGCATCCACACTTCCAGATCTTCAACCGACAAGTGAATCACCGAGAGTAGCTCCACGATCGTCAGCGGACGGTAAGCGTGATTGGAGCTTTGGGGATGATAGTGCTGGCTAAGTAGTTGGCTGAGCGCTTGAGCGTCGCTGACGTAACGATTGGGATCAGCGATAGACAGGCGATCGATATCGGGTAGCGAGGCACGAAACTGATCCACGATTTGCAGAGCAGCCGCGTCTTGTGGGGTCCAAAACTCTAGCGGCGTCAAGGGTTCGACCAGGCGACTGTTTTGCAGCTTGGGTGGCGGCCAGTACCGGCTTATCAACCAGGCGGTCAACCATAGCACTGGCAGTGACCAGGCGATAAAGCTAAACCAACCGGCTTGATAGATCGCGATCAGACCAACGCCCACATACACGATCAATGGCAAAACCCACAACGTGATGAGCACTACCAAACGCAAGGGTAGACGTATTGGTAGACGTGTCGGCATCTGATCCAACCTGCTGATCAGCGCCCGCCAGAGCTTCATGGTGCGCTCCAGAGTTGGCGGCCACGTTTCAGTTCGGCTTGAAAGATCTCTTTGAGTTGTTCGGGGCTGGGTACGTTGCCGCCGCGCAAGGTGGCAAAGTACCAGTCCCATGACATGCCCAAGGCATACGTGAAGGCAAACGAACTGGCTGCCCCCGCGGCCATGCCTGCAAAGGGTATGAACTTCAGCGCCTCGGTAATCGCCATCCGCATGGCGATGCGCGAACCGGTGGCGCTGCTGAGCATGGCCCAATCGCCGGGCTTAATTTCTTGTCCATAAATCTTGGCGATGCGCATCGCCAGGTGGGTTTGCACGGCCATAACGACTGGGATATCGATCCAGGGAATCGGCACGGCACCGGCCGTACCCGCCAGGGCGCTGGAGGCCAGGACTTGCCAACGCGCCCGCCGCTGCCGCGCTGATTGTCCGCCCTGATTAGCGTTCAAGACCAGCAGCGCTTGGCGATAGGCATGTGGTAAATAGGCGAGGATGGCTTGCTTGAGTCGCTCACCGCCGAAGTTGGGATCGGCAAATCCATCGGCCGGCTGGGTCAGATCAATCGGCACCATAACATCATGCAGCTTGGCAAACTGCTGGACCTTGGTTGCGATCAGCTTGGTTAACTCGGGTGAGAAATTTGGGAGAGCCGGCGCGGGAGGGGCAGCGCTGCTCTGCTCGGACGCAGAGGTCGTAGGTTTTGTCGATGTGTTCGATACGTCTTCGGCTCCTGGCGCCATGTGCAAGCAAGTCAGTGCCAGCAGCACTGGTCGCTCCGGGTTGGCCTGTCGAATGCGACGCAGCGGCACCAAAATGCTGTCCAGTGCATGATCGGTCACTCGCACCGTTACGATCATCAACTGCGATGTCTTGCTGAACTGGTCGATGTCGGATTGTGGATCGTAAGCCGCTTCGCCCAAGCCTCGCGTGTCGATGAATGTGAACAAGGGCTCGATTGAATCAGGAAAGTCAAATCGTTGCGACGTTTTGGTTTCAGGTCGATAACCTTCACCGATGGTGGCAGCTTCCGCGCCGGTCAAGTAACGTACGATCGAGCTCTTGCCACTGCCGGTTTTTCCAAACAACCACAGCGCTGGAATCGGTGCTTTCTCCCGCAACTTGGCAATCTCTTGCTCGTAGTCGGCCGCCGATGATGGTGCTGATTTTGTCCAGCTTCGCCAGAATCTATTCATCGTGTCGACGTGCTTGTCAGTGGGTTGGCTGGCGGGGCGGTTGGTGCGTGTTTACTTTCCCGATGCTGCGGTAGGATGACCGAGACTTGCGTACCGACACCCGGCTCACTTTGTACCGAGATCGTCCCACCATGAGCTTCGGCGATGGCTCGACAGATGCTTAACCCCAAGCCGGTGCCACGGGTGGGCGTATTGCGACGTCGAGCTTTATCGCCGCGATAGAATCGCTCGAACAGGTGCTTTTGTTCTTCCAAGGCTATACCCACGCCCGTGTCACACACGGTTAAACACTGACCGCTGGGCAATGAGGCCAACTGCACGCTGACCTGGCCATCGCCGGGTATGAATTTGATAGCGTTGTCGATCAAATTGTTAAGCAATTGTCGCAAGTGCAAGCGACTGCCATCGACCAGAATTCCGGGGGCCACATCGGTCGTTAGCGTCACGCCGCGACTCTCGGCTACCGCGCCGAACATATCGCAGGCTTCGGCAGTGATCGTTGAGAAATCGACCGTTTCACCGCGGCTGTCGAAATGCGCTGATTCGGTTTCGGATAGCAACAACAATTGATTGACCAATTGCTCCAGGTTCCCGCACTCCGAGACGATCGATTCCAATAATTCGCAATATTCTTCAACCGTACGATCAGAACTGAGTGCCAGTTCCGCCGTACTTCGCAGGGCAGCCAGCGGTGTGCGTAGTTCATGGGCCGAATTGGCCAGCAAGTCTTGACGCTTGGTTAGATACTCGGCGATGCGATCGAGTAGTCGATTGAAAGCTCGCGAGAGTTGATCGATCTCGTCTTCTGTATGAGTGATTGGTAATCGTTCGCTCATCTCCTGCGGTCGCAAACGATCGGTGGTTCGGATCATGGCGCTCAGCGGTCGCGTGGCCCGTAGGGCTAACCAATAACCACCCAACGGCGCGATGACCAGCGCGACCAAGATATTCAGTAGCATCAGTTTATCGGTCGTTTCCGCCGAGTGCTGAATCGAACGAATCGACGCGCCGATGCGAACGCGAACCGGACCGCCACGTGCGTTATGCACGGTCTGTTCGAG
This sequence comes from Pirellulaceae bacterium, assembly GCA_020846515.1. Lineage (GTDB taxonomy): Bacteria > Planctomycetota > Planctomycetia > Pirellulales > Pirellulaceae > Aureliella. Next base: position 1,802 of record JADLDX010000963.1, on the reverse strand, counting down.
AATACGATAGTAGTCAATGGTTGTTGCCACTCCATCGGGCAATACAAACTTATCAAAGTTTGCTGGCACCTTGAGCATCGACCAGTCGGGCACATTAAAGGTTTGCCAAATGATGCGCGGACCATCGTCGGCGGTTTTGGTTGATTCAGGTCCAGGGTCCGAGGCTGGACTGCTGGCTGCGGTTGAAGCTGAGGCTGGCAAATTCTGCGCCAGATCACTGCGGGCGATTTCCGCCTCAGTAGGTACGACAGGCGCGGGCGAGCCATTGATCGAGCCAGGTGGCGGAATTTCCGGAGGAGGAAAGGGACGAGGGCGACCGGACCGAAATCGATTGCGTTCTTCGCGTCGCCACTGCTCTTCCCGTAGACGTTGCTCCTCGCGAACCTCTGGTGGGCGCATGTCGACGATCTGCAAGAACCAAGACCGTTGTTTATGGCCACGGGCTTTGCGATCCATACCGGCATGCAAGAAACGGCTGTCTGCTTCGAAGACGTTGACCAGGGCGAGCGATATTTCGCCGAAGTCATCCTGCAGATCGTCATCTAATTCCGTCAGCAGCGTATAACGTACGCCTTCGCGCAGGCCCCACAATACGCCCAACGAGGCAATCAACATGACCACAGCGTTCCAGATCATTAGACGGAATCGAAGTGATTTCAAAACGCTCTTAAGTTGAGCGAAGAACATAGCCGCTGCCTCGCACTGTATGGATCATTTGGGGCTCGTCGCCCTTATTGATCTTACTGCGCAGGCGGTTGATATGCACCTCGATGACGTTGGTTACGCCTTCCCAATCCGCTTCCCACAGGTGTTCGCAGAGCATGCGGCGCGTCACCACCTGATCGCTGTTGCGCATCAAGTACTCCAGCAATCGGAATTCGGTCGGGGTCAGCTCGATATCGCGGCCTTCGCGTTCCACGCGGCGCGTGGTCAATTCCAAATGCAGGTTGCCCACACGCAGCGCCGTGGCGGTACCGCGCGAGGCTCGGCGTCCTATCGCGTCCAATCTCGCCGACAATTCCGCAAAAGCAAAGGGTTTAACCAGATAATCATCAGCCCCAGCCTTTAAACCGGTGACGCGGTCATCAATAGACCCCAGGGCCGTCAGGATCAGGACGGGCACATCGTTTTGCTCATTGCGCAACTTCTTCAATAAATCCAAGCCAGCCATGTCTGGCAGCATCAGATCCAAGACTATGGCATCAAACCGCTCTTGCGAGGCAAAAGTTAGCCCCTTTAGGCCGTTGTCACTCCACTGACAACGATCGCCTTGATCGGTTAGCCCCTGCGAAATGGCTCGTCCCAACACCGGATCGTCTTCAATTACTAGAACTCGCACAAATTGCCTTTCGTCCCGACAAATTGCCGCACCTGGTTCGCGCCCACCAAAAGCTACAAGAAACTTCAAACCCCCAATACATTACAAAGTGCCGGTAGTCTCATGGGAAAGCTGACAAATTTTCCATCTTGTGATTTCCATGGTAGGGGCTGGCCGGGCTAGCGGCTGATTAGAAGCGGAACGGCGCAAGCCGTCCGGTACCGACGTTGATTTGCTAGGAAACTCACCGTACGGCTTGCGCCGTTACGCTACAAATGCTTGCGCCGTTACGCTACAAATCAAAGAAAAATGACTGACTCTAACGCGTTAGCCCAACGGTTTTCGGCCCATGTTATGATCGACGCCCCAAAGCGGGGTTGTTGGCGCGATGAGAACAGCCCAAAAGGTCCGTTCTCGGGCATTACGCGGAGATCACGCTCGCGTTAACCTAATAGGCTTCCTGCTTTGTCCAAGACACTTTCTG
>JADLDX010000962.1 GCA_020846515.1 Pirellulaceae bacterium | reverse complement strand
TGGCCACCACCTTGCCAAGTGCGGCCAGTCAAAACTCCATGTCCCAAATGGCAGCCCAGATGCGCATCCACAAAGTCGATGCTGAGGGCGATGTAATCCTTGGTAACCCAAGTCAGAATGTGCGCGTCAAAAAACTGCATCTGGACTTTCTGTATCCCAACCAAGTCGCCGGGCCGTCTGCCCCTGCAGCTACAGCCACCGCTGCGCTCGACTTGAATGATTCGTCCGGTCGACCTATGCGTCAGTGGGTCGGGCAACCCAGCGGCATCCCAAACCAAACACCCCAGCCATCTCTGAGTCTACCGCTGAACATCGGTGGCCCATCATCAACCGCTACGGGTGTTGGCTCTCTGGCATCCACCTCCAGTTCGGCCAACGCATCGATTCCAGTGCTGATACTGGGCAAGGAACTGCATAGCCAAATTCTTATGGCCTCTCCCAAACCATGGATTGACGATCTGATCATCTCTGGCCCGGTGGTTATTTCGCGGGATGGTCCGCCGACGCCCGAATCACCCGCCTGGCACGTGGCAGGTGGTCACCTGCGTTTGGCCAGTGATGCCAATGACCAGTTCGAAATGCAGGTCGTGGGCACGCCAGCTCGCGTGACCTTCGGTGATGGTTGGATCGAAGGCCCTGTGATAAGCATCGATCAACGCACCGGCCATGTGCGCATGGACCAACCCGGCCAACTGTGCGTGCCGGCCAGCCTGATGAGCGGCTCAAACGCCCCGGGGGTGTCAACCGTACCGCCTGAGACCAATCCCCTGGGACCACTCTCCTCCCAACAAAACATCGAATGGTTAGAGCCTATCAAATGCAGTTGGCAGGGCAGCCTGCTCTTTGACGGCCATACCGCCCACATCCAAGGTGATATTGAAATCAAAGGCTACGCACGCACAGCCCCAGATCGCTTGTTGTTCATTGGCGGCAAATGCCAGGCGTTGGAAGTGCAATTGACCGAGCGAGTAAACCTTGGCAACCCTGGCAAGACAGCGGCCACAGTCCAAAGTATCACGTTGCGAGATCACGTCGACATTCGCACCGTGCAAACCGATATCAATCGGCGTCGCATCTCCTTGGAAGAAATCATATTGCCTGAGCTGACGTTCGAAGTCGCCACCAACATCGTTCGCGGCCAAGGACCCGGCGAAATTCATTCGCAACATCAACCCAATGGTTCCGCCAGCAACTTTGGCCAGCGGCCCAGCGAAGCGTCCCTGGTCGGCAATGTGAATGCACTACCAGCCAAACCGTTCAATGGCCTGGCACCTACCGCGCCGTCGAACCTCCAAGGTCTGCATCTCAAGTTCCGCGATACCATGGAGTTCCGGTTAAGTGATAAGCAGTTGACCTTTATGGGAAAAGTCGAAGTTGGGCTAGGACCAATCAACTCGCTGGAACAGATGATCGATCTGAACAGCATGCGCACACTTCAACTAGATCAGTCGCTGCTCAGCGGAGACTTGCTCCGTATCTATGATGCATCTGATGTCACGCGCACACCGACCGCCAGTTTGTCAGATGGTGCTTGGGAATTTGAAGCCATGGGCAACGTCAACTTCGAAAGCAAAAACGACAAGGGCGATCTGGTTGGCAAGGCTTCGCGCATCACCTACTTCCAGTCCAAAGACTTGTTGGTCATTCGCGGCGATGGACGCATCCCCGCCGAGATTCGCATGCGGCCCGAAGTGGCTACGCAATTCTCGCTGGCCATCTTGAGTATCTGGCAGGGCAGCATCAACACCAAGACGTTCCAGCAAGGTCCCAATCAGGAAGGCGAGTTCCAATTGGCAGGTGGCACGCAGTTGATTCCACCTACTCAACCACTGCCCGACAACTGGAAGTCCGGCAGTATAACGCCTGTCGCATCAGGGGCACCTGGTACGGGAACTGGACCTGGTGCCTTGCCCGGCGCCTTACCGAGTGCTGGTCCAGCTCGACCACGTGACGGTATTCAGGATTGGTTCAAGCCCGGAAATTAAATCTAGAGTTACGCCATGCAGGGGCATCACAGCCGCAGACGTTCTTCGGCTTCTTCGGCCCAAGGGCTGGACGGCGCCAGTTGCAAGAACCGCGACCAATGCTCGGCCGCTTGCTCGGGACGTTTCAATTCATCTAACGTGCGCGCCATATGATAATGCACGTCGGCATAGTCTTCGTATTGCAGCAGCGTCCCTTCGAACGCGGCCACGGCTAACTCCAGTTGCCCCAACTCGGCCAGCACACAACCCAGATTCGCGCGGGCTTCCACTAGATCCGGATTCAACTCCAGCGCCATGTAGTAGCGTTCGCGCGCCGCCGTGAGGTCGTTAATGCGATACAGCAACTCAGCTAACTGAAAACAGATGTCTGCCGATGCGCCTTGGCTGGCCAGCGCCGTGCGATACCAATCGATGGCCACATCCAAACGATCTTCATCTTCGGCAATGTTGGCCTGCTCGAGCATATCCTCAAGACTCGTGGGGCCTTCTTTAACTACGTCAGCCCCACTACTGCCAACGCTGGAGCCAGCCGCACTGCGACTAGCGGCGGAGAGTGTTTCAAACGATATCGTCGAACATGGCTCGGGTGTGGTCTGAAGACTATCGGTATCCAGGGCTCCGAAATCTATGCGCATCTGACCGGTCGATTCCACCAAGCCATCACCTTGTCGGAGCAATAGCAACTTGCCCTCGGCGATGATCGACAACTGCTGAATCGAACGACCATCATTGGGCACCAGGTGTG
>JADLDX010000961.1 GCA_020846515.1 Pirellulaceae bacterium | reverse complement strand
TGGTCGTTGCTTACTTGGGGTTGGAGCGCGCCAACGCTTACCGTCTCAAGACCGAATCAGTGTTCGTAGATAGGAAAGCCAGGCAGCGCGCTCAGCACTATTTCGCACACTATTAAAGGAGTCAACCGATGAAGCTTGAATTACCAGACGCCGGACCTGCCACCAGCGCTGGAGCAGGCGGCCGCTCGGTGGTACCAATCAACATCTTGGCCATCCGGCGATATATACGGGAGCAATGTCCGTATGCGAATTTATTGAGCGACGTTGTCGTCGACGTTGATCCCAGTGGTGGAGTGCGATTAAGTGGCACTGTGCGATCGTATTACCTTCGGCAAGTTTTGGTCGCATTTGTCTTAAAGGCAGCCAGCAATGTGCGCGTCAATGACTATCTGCATGTCGTCGACACGAGCAATCTAACTGGTCCGGAATCCTCTAACTGAACACGTATACGTAAAGAATCGAATCCAAGGCAAATTAGGCTGGCAGCAGATTTAGCCCAACAAGTGCATGTCTGGCGACCAGCCGCTTCGATAGGTAGAAGAAAGAGTATGTCGAGTGTATCGGTCGGGACGACCAGGTGGCATGTCGAGGAAATGTCCGACGTATTGAAGACGCTGGCCACTGATCCGCAGGGATTGACGGAGCACGAGGCTGCGAAACGACTGGTGGAGTATGGGGCGAACAGTCTGCCGCACCAGCCACCGCCCACGATCTGGGCCATCTTAATTCGGCAGTTTCAGAGTCCTTTGATATATGTGTTGATGGCGGCTGCCGGTGTGGCCGTGTTGGCCGGAGATTTTAAGGATTCGGCCTTTATTGGATTAGTGCTGGTGATCAACGCCGCGATTGGTGGATACCAAGAATGGCGTGCAGAGCGAAATAGTCGTGCGTTGCAGAAGTTGTTGCATATTCGCGCTTTTGTGCTGCGCGATGGCGAGATTCGCGAAGTTGATGCCGAGGAAGTTGTGCCTGGCGACATCGTCTGGTTGGAATCGGGCAATCGTATTCCAGCCGACATGCGTTTGATCACCGCTCATGGTTTGGAGGTCGATGAATCGTTGTTGACCGGCGAGTCGCTGGCAGTGACGAAAGACGCCGAACAGATTGCTGATCCGGCCACGCCGGTAGCGGACCGATTGAATTTGGTTTACGCCGCATCGATCGTGGTGCGCGGCCGCGCCAAAGGAGTCGTTGTCGGCACAGGCGTGAAAACGGAACTGGGCAAACTGGCACTGGATGTCATGAGCGCGTCCGGTGGCAAGCCACCGTTGCTGGAACGCATGGAAAAGTTTTCCACAACGATTGCCTATGTGGTCTTAGCGGCGGTACTGGCTATCTCAGCCATAGGTTATTTCTTCCATGGCCATTCATTGCATGAGATGTTTCTGTTTGGAGTCGCGCTGGCCGTCGCGGCCATTCCCGAGGGCTTGCCCGCCGCATTGACGGTCGCGCTGGCCGTCGCCACAACACGCATGGCTCGTCGAGGCGTCATCGTGCGGCGTTTGGCAGCGGTGGAAGGGCTGGGCAGTTGCACGATGATTGCCAGCGACAAGACGGGCACTTTGACTTGTAATGAATTGACGGTGCGTGAAATCCGTCTGCCTGACAACCTGGCCATCGAAGTTGAAGGCGAAGGCTTCGCTCCAGAGGGCAAGGTCTATATCCAAGGCAAACCGATCGTGGCGACCGATCACGCTTCGCTCAACGCGCTGGTGCAGGTAGCCGCTCTGTGCAACGAAGGCGACTTGCATCATCGCGACGGCCAGTGGGTCTGGCATGGTGATCCGACCGACATTGCCCTTTTGTCGCTGGGGCAAAAGCTGGGCGTGTCGCGGCATCGGCTGCTGGATCAGTATCCACAAGTCAACCAAATACCGTTTGAACCCGAGCATCGTTTCGCGGCCAGTTATCATCTCATGAACGATGAGATGGCTGTGTTTGTTAAAGGCGCACCTGAACGCGTATTAAGCATGTGCGCTTGGCAGGACGCTGATGCTCAAGCGACCTATCTGCAGATGGCGGACGAAATGGCCGAGCGCGGGTATCGCGTCTTGGGGCTTGCCGACGGCCGACAGAGAGCGAACTTGAGCGAGGATATGACGCCTCCTCAACCTACCAATCTAACGTTTCGCGGCTTTGTGGGGATGATCGATCCGCTTCGTCCAGGTGCGCGCGAGGCGGTCAAGATGTGTCATGCAGCTGGTATCACCGTCTGCATGGTCACCGGCGACCACCCGGTGACCGCGCTGGCTATCTCACGTGAATTGGGGCTGGCCGATGGGCCCGAGCAAGTCGTCTCCGGTGCTGAACTGGCTGGCAAGTCGCCCAGCGAGATGCAAGCAGCTATTGAGCGCGGTCGAGTCTTCGCGCGAGTGGCTCCGCGGCAAAAATTGGAATTGGTAGAGGCAGCCAGGGCTGCTGGTCATTATGTGGCTGTTACCGGGGACGGCGTCAACGATGCGCCGGCTTTGCGGGCCGCCAACATCGGTGTGGCTATGGGTAAATCGGGTACCGACGTGGCCCGAGAAGCGGCCGAACTGGTTATCAGCGACGATAACTTTAAGACGATTGTTCATGGGGTCGAAGAAGGTCGCGTGGCGTACGACAACGTACGCAAAGTGATTTACTTGCTCGTCTCGACCGGGGCAGCGGAGATCTTGTTGATAGGTGTAACGTTTTTCGCCGGCGCTTTTCTGCCGTTGCCGTTTCTGCCCGTCCAGTTATTGTGGCTCAACCTGGTAACCAACGGCATCCAAGGCATCGCCTTGGCGTTCGAACCGGGCGAGCCAGGTGTGCTAAGACGTAAGCCGCGACGGCCTAGCGAGCCCATCTTCGATCGATTAATGATTGAACGTACGTTTGTGGCCGCCATCACGATGGCGACAGTCGGCGTGGGGGCCTTTTGGTGGATGGTTCAAGCCGGCTGGTCGCCGGATGCCGCACGTAACGGGTTGCTGTTACTGATGGTATTGTTCGAGAACATCCACATCGGCAATTGCCGCTCGGAATATGCTTCGGCGCTGACCCTTTCACCGGTGCGGAGTCCCTTGCTCTTGTTCGGCGCTATCACAGCGTTCCTGTTGCACGTGG
>JADLDX010000960.1 GCA_020846515.1 Pirellulaceae bacterium | reverse complement strand
GATCCAGGTCGATTGGGACAAGTGCCCTATGGGCTACCTGAACTGTTCGCCGACGCCATTGCACCTGCCCAGTTGGTCGCCAATCCCGGCTGTTACCCCACCAGTGCCATTCTGCCGTTGGCACCGCTGCTGCGCGAGGGGATTATTGAGAGCAGCGGGATCGTGGTCGATTCCAAGAGTGGTGTGAGTGGGGCAGGGCGGACACCCAAACTGAACAACTTGTACTCAGAAGTGAATGAGTCGTTCTCGGCCTATAGCGTAGGCAATCATCGACATCAGCCGGAGATCATCGACATTTGCGCACGCTTTTCGGGCGTGACACCGAGCCTGGTGTTTACACCACATCTCACCCCCATGGACCGCGGCATCTTCTCCACTATCTACGTACGCCCCAAACCCCATGTGACGGCTAACCAAATTCGCGAATGCCTGTGTGGTTTTTACCATGCATCCTCTTTTGTACGCATCGTCGGCCACTTGCCGGCCAGCAAGCATGTGTCCCATACCAACTATTGCGATATCTCGGTGCGTGAAAACGATGGTTGGGTCATCATTCTGTCGACGCTCGACAATTTGATCAAAGGTGCCTCGGGAGCTGCCGTACAGTGCATGAACATCATGTACGGCTTGGATGAAAAGTTGAGCCTGTAAACGAATCGCTCCGCGACTCGTTCTTTCTTCTGTAGACGAATCGCTCCGCGACTCGTCCGTCATTCTTCTGTAACGTGCTGCGCAAACGAATATGCGGCGTCGATCATGAGTCGGGCTAAACCGTACGCTAGCGCGCTAGCGGCGGATTAGAAGCGGAACGGCGCGAGCCGTCCGGTACCGCCGTTGATTTGCTAGGAAACTCACCGTACGGCTTGCGCCGTTACGCTACAAATCAAAGTCTTTGGCCCATGTTATGATCCACGCCGAATATGCCCCGTCACGGAGTGCCGGAGCCACAAATACACCACAAGGGGGGGTGCAGAGATGTCACCATCGGCGGCCAAAATTACTTGACAATTTTTGTTTCTTCGGAGTGGACTCGCTTAATGGCAAGCTAGAGTTTTTCGATTGAGCAAGTGGAATCACCCTGTAGTCAATCAGAAAACCCTACCGCCTTTGTCACAAATACGATTTTGCGGTATCAGTCACCCGAGAAAGAAGTATTGCTATGAAGACCAACTTGATTAGACCTCTAACTAGTCGACGTGCTTTCACGTTGGTGGAACTCATCGTGGTCTTAATGATTCTCGTCGGACTGGCTGCCGTGCTGATCCCGGCGATCACCGATATGGTTGCTCGAACCAATCGTAGCACCGCTTCCTCGAATATCAGCGAGGTCGCAGCGGCCATCCAACGCTACGAAGCCCAATACATGGCCTATCCAGAAAACCTGGACGGTCTGATGGAAGACCTGGCTGGCGAGGACCTGGGGTCAGTCATCTCTAGTCTGACCAGTGCTACCGCAGACGTAACACTGGATGCCAACACACTAGCCACGCTTAACGCAGCGGGTATCACGCGAGTTGGCATCCACGCTGACGATGATGGTACATTTGAACTGCCTACATCGACCTTACTGACCAATACGACCGTGCTCAAGGGACTGTCGCCCGCTACTCAAGTCGCTCTCGGTTTGGAGACCAGCGGTACAGCTGGAAAGTATATCGTTCTGGGTGTTGGTGCACTGTCGGATATGAATGGCAAGACCATGCTCGATGCACCAGTACACTTTCCTCGCGACTCGACCATGAATCCACAAACTGTTTACTGCCGGTTCCTGGCGATCTTTCAGATCACCGATGGAGCCACGGCACTGGATCGTGCCAAGCTGGTCGGCGTGATGGCTCCCGATGCATCCGGACTGAGCACCGAAATGGACAACTACTTCCAGATCGCCGCCAACAACTAAGACATTCGTCTAACTCGCGACGGGTGACACTTGCAAAGGTGTCACCCGACGGCCAGCAGGCAGCTGGCTTGCACGTGACGCGGTCGCACTGGGGAGTGCGACCAATTTGACGCGTCGGGCGGAGAGCTAAAATGGGGCACGACGATCATGGCAACTCGCAATGCGCTCACACTAGCTGAGTTGGTCGTTGTTCTGTTTATTCTGGCCGCCTTGGGTGGCCTGGTCATCCCTCTGTGCTCTGACCAAATCAACATCGCTGCTCACTCAGTTACTGGCAGCACTCTTAGCGAGACTCGCGATGCCATCAGTCAGTATTGGCATGACACCAAGCACGAAACACTCGACGGCGTCATTACCGTCGCCGACGAACCGAATCGCTTCGACATTCAATGGCTGTTCTTCAGCCCCGTCACAGGTACGCGGACGATCGACTTCGAACCGACCAGCCGCACTGGCTGGAACGGGCCGTACCTGCTGAGCGCTACGGACAATACAACACCTGGCAGTCCGGGTTTGATCGATGGTTGGAACCATTTGCTGGTAACACAATATGTGAATCCCGGCGACACGATCAAAGATGTACGCATCGTTTCGGGCGGGCCGAATGGGGTAGTCGATATTCCCTCGGGTACCGCCACTGCCGCTCTGAACGCGGGCAATACAGGAGACGACATTTATGTCTCACTCTTGCTGCGTTAAGGCCCGACCGGCCAATGGCAGGTCTCTACGCGGACTTACCTTGCTCGAATTGGTCGTCGTGCTCGGCATACTGGCGATGCTTTCGACCGTCGCTGTTCGTTCATTGGAACCGATCGCCGATCAAGCGCGCTTCGAAGCCACACAGCGCGTACTGAACGATCTGCGAGTAGCAATACGTGGTGAAGCGGCCCGTCGGTTTGCTACCGGACCAGTCGTCATCCAGGGATTTACTGCGGATACAGGGCAGTTGCCGAGCGACGCGGATGACTTGCTGACCCGTCCCGTTTCGTTGATCGACCACACGATTCAGAACTTCGATTCCGATCGCGATACTGTTAACGATGTCACACTTTCAAGTGGATGGCAGGGACCTTATCTGCAACTGGGCGCCGGCCAAAGTCAGATAGTGGATGGCTGGGGACGCGAGCCGCTACTCTCGGTCAACGGCGGCGGCCTGGATCTGCTGTCAACAGGTTCTGACGGTGATTCGATCGGCAACGAAAGCGGTTATCTGGCTAATGTGGTCGTACCCATTATCGCGCGAGACTTTCGTGGCGATGTGGTCTGTCGACTTTTTGAAATTGATGCGCTAAGTGGGCTACGGATCGATCCCAGTCCGACCGGCACCGAGCAGTTGGGGGTGCTGTTTTACGGGGTCAACGCAGCTGGCGGCACCAGCGGTGCCGTCGAGGAGCAATTATTAATTGTTCCCGCTAGCGGCAGTTTCGATGTACGACGTAGTTCGACGTTGCATGGAACAGTTGCCATGCGCGCGATTTTATGGAATGACACGGACAGTGATGACGCCTTGGATGGCGGTGAAACGATCGTCATGAAGAGTTATGTGCATTACTGGTTGGTTCATCCAGCCGTCGACAATCGAGTCGAAATGGAACTGCGCTAAGCTTGGGGCAGGTGATCGTTGAACGAAGACATATGAGTATTATGCTGTAAGCGTTTTTGGGGAAACAGACGCTAATGTTCGGGGCTCAACATACGCTACTTTTATTGACCAGCAGTCGGCTGGCCCGCCTCGATTTGGCGGGTCGTGGCGGGCGGCTGCGCGTCGAGAAAGTATGGAGCCGTCCGGCACTAGAATCCAACGCACTGGCACCTTCGGTTGCGTTGGCCCTTCAATTACCCGATGGCGATTCGACCAAGAAACCCCAATCGCTCAGACTTGGCTTACCAAGTCAACGGAAAATATGGGTCTTAAGTAGTGACTTCTGGACCGGGACAGTAACTTTGCCGCTGGACGTGACGATCATGCTCCAGCGCGATGAACTCGACCAGGCTCTAAAGCTGGAAGCCGAAAACCAATCGGGTATCTCGGCGTTTGCCTCAAATATCGGTCACCGCCCAATAGTTGATACATCAACTAATTGCCATCACGACCAGCAGTGGTGGATCACTCAGGTCTCGCACCAAGATCTGCAGACCATCGAATCAACCATCAAGAACTGCGGCGCCAGATTGGCTGGCTTAGCCCACCCTGCCATTGCCCAAGCGCTAAGTGACCAGTTCTCCACCGACCAGCCTTTGATAGCGCAGCCAGACGCCAAACTGCAACTGTCGGAAAGCGATGTGCGCAGTTTTGACCTGGATGAGATCAGCGATGCTGCGCTACAGCAGTTCGGTATGGAGTGGGCAAGATATCTAGCTGCACGAAACGTCTCTGGAGATCACAGCGCCGATCGATTGCTGATCGAAGTCAATCAAGCCACAACCGCCCAGTTTCGTACCTGGTCAATGCAGGCCGGTATTGCCCTATTGGCCGTGAGCGGACTGGCTGGCTTGTATACGCTCAAAAAGCAGCGATTACAGACTATTGAGCAGGCCATCGTGCAACTGGAACAACAGCAATCTACCCAACAATCTCAGCAGAAGCAGTTGTTATCAGCGGAATCATCGTTGGCTAAACTTCGACAAGAAGTGTCGCAAGCCCGTGCTCAACAGACAAAGCTAACCCAGGAGTTGGCCGCAGTTCAACGCGCGAGCCTCCAACAGCATCGACGGTGGAAAGCTTTGCTGGACGCACTGGCGTTGCATGCCCAAGAGAATTGTTGGGTCAAGCAATGGACACTGGACGGTCATGACGTAGTGATTCACGGATTCGCTCTCGATAGCAATGCGGTACATCAATTGGCGCGCTCGCTCGAGCGAAACTTGGCGCCGGACTATTGGCAGATCCAACCTGCGGATACCAAACTCACGGGCAACGGACTGGTGTCGTTTCAGATTATGTTGGTACAACCAAACGGCGATACCCTGGCCCATAGTGCCTCAGTCGCTGTTCCATTAGTCCTCGTCCCACCATCTCACATCGTGGTTAACCAGGCCGCCCCAAGCGTCCAAGCGCACGGGAGACAACCGTGATCACCTGGATGTGGGAACGGCAAAACTGGCGCAGCATCGGCTTGCCATTGCTCGGACTAGGTCTGGCCTATTACACACTGCTCGATCTGCCGCTCAGTCACCAAATCACCGAGCAGTTGGCTAAACGCGCGAAACTGATTGAGCAGGCCGAGCGAGGTCAAGCTACACACACAGTCGCTGCGACTCAACTGTCAGCGGTCACTAGAGAACTGCGAGAGTTGACTGACGAGTTAGATCTAGCCAAGAAACGCGGCGCGCGTTTGGTCACCGAGCGTGCCGACTTGAGGACGGAACTGCGTGGTACGCAATCGCCTGCATCGCAACTATCCGCCACGCTCGAACTGCTCAGCCGTCACGGCTTGCAATGCCTCGAGAGTGCACCTGCGGCTATGGCCCCTCGCGCTGGCAGCAATACCCACACGTCTAACTCAAACGCAAACAAGCCGCCCGCGATTTACCCTGAGTCCATACAGTCGTTGGTGGAACCCGCCGGCCAAGATGCTGACCACAACGGACCACGGCGCGCGGTACGTGTCACCCTGCGGGGTCGGTTCGAAGATGTCAGAAACGCGATCAATGAAATGCAGGCCGAACTGGCTTGTGTTTACATCGTGTCGCTGGAGATGGAAACCTCTGACGATCACGAAGGTTCGCCCACGTGGATTCTAACAATTTTGGTTTAAGGGCCAGCGTGACTCATGGTAAGCGTTATCGAATCATCGGCCGACGTGGCCGCGCTGGATCTGGATCAAGTTCGCATTGATCCGACCTGGGCGTTGCGCGTACCGTCAGACCTGGCTGT
>JADLDX010000959.1 GCA_020846515.1 Pirellulaceae bacterium | reverse complement strand
TACATACCAGGCTTCGGCGGCACGTTTGCGCAAAATGAATCAGCAGCCGGATTGACGGAATGGTACACCAATCGGGGCCTGGAACCCGCGAAGCTGGCTCTCGAGCCTTTTACGCTCGTGAACCAGAACATCATCAAGTCGCTGGAAAACGTGGGTTATGTCAGCAACGGTCCGGGCAGGAATTTGTTTGTCGGCCTATGGGATTGGCGATTACCAATTTCGCGCACCGACTCCAATGCGGTGACAGCGCCCGACGGTGTCTTGACCAACGCGTCGGTCTCCACCATCACGGACAATGTCTTCGCCACCGGCTTGGACTATTTCGGAAACTTACTGGCCCAAGTCAAAACGCTGTATCCTACCGCAACTAAAGTCGACGTGATCGCTCATGGAGCGGGTGGCTTGATCGCACGCAGTTACATTCAGAGCAACGTCTATGCCCAAGGTGGTTTGCCCGCAATCGATGATCTGGTGATGGTCGGCGTGCCCAATCAAGGCGTTGCCGATGCCTGGAATCTCATTCGCAACAACTGGGAAACGGATGCCACCCCCAGTGTCACCAGCCAAATCGTCAAGCGATCTTATGATTTGCTGCGCAGTGGCACCGCCATCAATTTAGTAGGCGTACCAGGATCGACGATCAGCGACCCCAACACGTCTCCCATCACCTTCACGCAACAATACGTGGGCTCGCTCCGGCAGTTGCTACCCACCTACGCAGCCGTCGACGAAAACAACGACGGCGCTTTTGAACAGCTCAGCAATTCCGTGCCTGCTGGCAATACGTTCATCAACAACTTGTTAACCGATTTGAATACCGCGCCTGCTTCGCCAACTGGCCCTGACAGCAATGCCTGGCTCAATCGAGTTGGTCGCACTCACATTGTGTATAGCACGGAGGTGGATACCAACGATCGGTTGATTCGACGGGTCGGTCCATCGCCCGATGGTTTCTCCAGCGATGAACTACGATCGTTCACAAACATCACCGGGATCAGCCCCACGGCCAGCCAGGTTTGGTACGAAAGCGTTTCCTCGGATCACGGAGGCGATGGCGTCGTCTCTAGTTTTTCGACCATCGATCCGTTTTTGGAAGACCCACGCATCGGCGGCAAGCTGCGATTGACACCGATCAAATCTGCGGCCGCGGGCGGCGATGTCGGCCATAACGAACTGTTGGTTCATCCACTGTCGCAAACCCGAATCTTGTCAGCCGTCGGTGCCACCAATTTCACCACCGCGAACCTTGAGACTTCGCTCTATCGATCCGCTGCGGCGTCGGCCGCCAAAACAATTGAACTGAGCGTCGTGCGCCCAGGCGATGCACTCCGTGAAGCCTCGCTGCGATTCAAAGATTTTCTGACTCAGGCCAAATCGCAAGGCCCGCTCGGTGGCACGATGGCATACGTCAACACTCAGTTAGCGACACTGCTGCCCATCGAAGAACTCTGGCAAGATCGAGTCATCGCTCCCCTGTCAACCCTGCTCAACGCCAACGCATCAGCCACCATGGCGCAGATCGCGGCGGCCTTGGGTCCAGCCGTGACTGTGCAAACGGATACTACCGATGAGAAGTCATTGAGATTCACGTTCAACGCAACTCACTTTACCGGTGGCATTCCGTCGATCAATGTGGGTGGCCTGAATCTGGGAGCTTCAGCTTCGCTGAGCACTGGTGGATTTGCTTTCGCGGGCAATCTACGGTTAGAAGGCGTGTTGGGTCTGGATCTGACTCAAAGCGATGACTTCGGCCAATCATTGTTTGTGCGCGACCTGTTCCTGGAACTGGGCGGGACTGCGTCGATCCCCAATCTCAATACGAACATTACACTCGGTGGCGTTACGGCCAGTATCGAGAGTGGCCGATTCAATCTGGATGCCAAAGCGCGGGTGGCTTTGCAAAACCCACAGGGCGGTTCTCAACTATCGCTGGACAATATCATTGATGGCCTCACCGATATATCGAGCCTGGTTTCGATTACGCCTACCGCCTCGCTCGACCTGCGGTTGCCCCTAAATTTGACCAACAGCGCGACGAACTTTAACCTGGCGAACTTCGGTCGCCCGATCGTTAGTGCCGCTTCGCAGAATTTGTTTGCGGGGACACCCGATATTGTTGTCGACATAGAAATTGGGCCCGTCATTCAAGATCAACTGCTCAACGTGATGGCATCCCTGGATGCCACGGCCGATCGCATTACCAATCAAGCGATCTTGAACAAAGTCATTCCAGGTGTCGGTCAATCCCTCAATGGACTTCTGAGGAGTAGTCCCAGTTCCACAGCTGGTTGGGGCGACCTGATCAAACTGGAACAAACTGCCCGAGACTACTTCAGCAGCTTTGATCCCAGCAGCCAGAACTTCCTGGCGACCAATGTCGGCAGAAAACCTTCGGTGCTCGATCTCCGCAACACGTTGGCCAACAAGTTGCAGCAGGTGTCCTCTGCCGGCTTTTCGATCGGTGGCGGCGCTTCACCCATCTCTCTGTCAGGCGGATTGGACCTCGCGACCAACAAGCTCACGTTCATGTTAAAAGTCGACGGCAGTTTTAGCCGCGACTTTAATTTCGATTTGGACGCCTTGGACGTCGACTGGAACAAATACGGAGTTGATTTTGACGCCAATGCCCAAATCAATGTTAGTACGGACATTGATCTGCAGGCTCAATTCGGCGTGGGACTCAGCCGTACCACTGGCATTGATCCCTTCTTTTCTCTTGATCGCTTTCAGATCAATGCGTCGGTCGATGGTGCCGGGTCATCGCTCGGCTTTGGCCTGGCCAATGGCACGGTTACCGGAACCGTCACGGCCACTTCGTTACTGATCGCCGCGGGCGCGTCGATTGCGCTGGTCAACTCGGCGGCGCCGCTATCCGATCGCTTATCGATTACGCCCACAGGCAACTTGGACCTGAATTTTGCTTTTAATGCGTCGCTATTTGGGTCAGCGCTTGGAACTGCCCCCAACCTACCGACCATCCGTATTGAAGACACCAATCTATTCGACACAGTGCCGCCTACCTTCACACCCAACATGGGCTCGTTGGAGCTCAGTTTATCTTCTGATATTGTCGTCGGGGCTTTGGTCAAGCTAGCCGAATGGCTGGACAGTGCCAGCGGCAGCAGTCTGCTGGCCACGAAGATACCGCTGGTCAACAAGACGATTGGTGAAGTGCTGTCTTCGGCGGCGCAGCCTCGGCAATTCGAAAGTTATCAGATCCTCGAACTGACCGCGCCGACGATCGATAATGACCTGCGTCAATTTTCGGCGCGCTTAAACACGGCCGGTCGATCGGCCGCGTCGATTGGTATTCGACCAGGCGATGTGGTCACCTTTTTGGCAACCAACGGCGAACGTTACGATGCCCAAGTGGCCACGTTGGAAGATGAACTGGTCACCATCGAGTACCCCGCTAGTCGCACGGACCTACCGGACCTGATCAATCCATCGCTGACATTCCAAATTGGCGGTACGCTAGCCGATACGCTGCGCGCGGCCTTGGCGAAGTACTCCGACCCGAGTGTCTTGGCGCCTTCTCTAGGTGATTTACTGAACGAACTGGCCGGTCCGTTGGGTATCAACTTCGCCGACATCGATTATGACTCGACCAGCAAGTTGCTGACCTTCACGCCGACGTTTACCCCCAAGCCGATTCAATTCAAATCCAAGCTTGATTTCGGTGACGAGATTCCTGGCTTGAGTTTTAGCGCTTCCGGTGACTTTCTCATATCTGCAGCACCTTCGATACGCTTGCCACTGGAAATCAATTTAAGCAGAGATCCTCTGCTCACGGCCACGAATCGAGTGGCGGTCATCGATGATGCCTTACCCGAAATCAACCTGGCGATCACGGCCCAGTTGGATAATCCACAAGCTCGAGCATCGCTGGGATTTCTGACCGTGCGATTAAGCGAAGACGGCACGGCCAACAATGACGGCGTGAAATTTACCACCAATTTGTCGCTGAATATCAAGGATCCGGGAATCGGCGCAGCCGCCAACGGTCGCGCGACCATTAGCGAACTAATCACCCCCGCGAACCTGGCCAACACTTTCATCCCGGGAGTCAACGGCGCGTTTGACTTGGATGGCCTGGTGATTCGGCCCGAGTTGGCTGGTACGGTCATACCGGGCAGCATTTCCATCTTCACGACCGAGACAGTCGGCGGCGTGC